>JAKSRN010000113.1 GCA_024403585.1 Lachnospiraceae bacterium
ATCGCAACTCTTCTTCTGGAACCAATCATACCAAGATAGCCTGGCTCTTCACCGGAAAGGATCGCACGAAGACAATCCGCATCCCAGCGATGTCCACGGGTAAGGATACACACATAATCCTGCCTGCGAATATTCAGGCTCTTGATTGCATGCTCAAAGCTGTCACAGATTACATGGTCAGCCCATGGAAAACGTCCCGGATTTGCAAAGCTGAGACGATCATCCACTACGGTCACAGAAAATCCGGCCTTTGCTCCAAACTCAACCAACGGAAGCGCTACATGACCACCACCTAAAATAATCAGTCGGTCCTCCGGATAGAATGGCTCTGCTACTGTCATATGTCCATCTTCTGCATTTACAACAGGACGACCGACAGCAAACATCTTCTCTTCCTGCTCAGACTGTGGTTCAAGAGGGTTTCGAACTTCCACTCTCTGCTCCAGATTTTTAATTTCACCGCTTCCATCTGTATCCCACTCTGTGAACAGAACAGATGTGGTTGTATCTTTCAGATAGTTCTGAATTTCTTCATATACTTTCATATTTTGCCTTTTGAATCCTTCCGAAAAAAGGAATCATTAATACCCTTTCGAATAGTTTAATTATAGAAACATTTTACCACATGCAAGTCCTGATTACAGTGCTTCCGTGGCATCTACCGTGCCAATATTGTGCCAATCTCAAGGCAAAGTAAACATTCGCATTCTGCTCTGCTTCATGCTTATGCTTGGTAAAGCGGACATTCGCATTCCGCTCCGCTTCATGCTCATGAACACGTGGCTGCTCCGCAGCCTTCTCAGATAGGGCTTTGACCCTATCTGAGACAAGCATCCCCCTGACCCCTTCCTATGTCTTTACGGCCTTGAGGAAGGGGAATGCTTGCCGTGTTCAATTCATCATTCTCTCAAAAGCATAACCGCTGAAGGCTTCACCCCTAATCCGTATGGAATAGAATTATCCGCCTGATGCTGCCGGATGTTTTTGGGGCATTTCCAGAGGATGCCTTCCCGGACTGTAATGCACCATTCAAAGGGCAGCTCTGTCACCGATGGATTCTTTACCGGAAATACTGAATTGACCCCCCTTCTTTTCTCCATGGAATATTCCCACTCATTCAAAGGATAGAAATCATGGGCCCGGATGCCGATATGGGTGATCTCATCTGTCATCGGTTTTTCGGTTTTAAACTCCAGATTTCCCCAATCCAGAGCACATACA
The DNA here is from genome assembly GCA_024403585.1 of Lachnospiraceae bacterium. Taxonomy (GTDB): domain Bacteria; phylum Bacillota; class Clostridia; order Lachnospirales; family Lachnospiraceae; genus JAKSRN01. The sequence goes on from JAKSRN010000113.1 coordinate 1,222, forward strand.
CTGTATAATCCGGTTTTCCGAATACGGGATATGTTCTTACAGGATGTCAGCCTTGCCCCTGTCACAGTTTTGGGAGCTTCAAAGAGGGCTTCCTTTGGTCCTGCCTCAATCAGTTTGCCCTGATCCATCAGAAGAAGGTGATCACAAAGCTGATAGGCTTCATCCCTGTCGTGGGTGACCAGGAATGTAACTCCCTCATAGCTGTGCAGAAGTTCTCCCATCTCCAGCCTCAGCCTCTCTTTCATCCCTCCGTCCAATGCACTGAAAGGTTCGTCAAGAAGAAGTGTCTGTGGCTGAGTAACAAGAATCCTTGCCAGCGCAGTTCGTTGCTGCTGCCCACCGGAGAGTTCGCCCGGAAGCTGACCAGCCAGTTTTTCCAGACCAAAACGCTCCATCATCTCTCCTGCGATTCTTCTCTTTTCCTGCTTATCCCCCTTCAGCCCAGCCATAATATTCTGTTCCACGGTCATGGTGGGAAAGAGGGCATAATTCTGGAAGAGATAACCCACACTTCTCTCCTGAGGCTTCAGGTTGATCCGATTTTTTGAATCAAACAGGATTCGATCTTCCAGCTGAATCCGTCCCCGGTCTGGTGTCTCGATGCCGGCTATGGACTTCAGTGTCATGCTCTTTCCACATCCAGAAGCGCCCAGGATTCCGATCACCGCCTTTTCACAGCTATGAAGGAAATTCAGATGAAAATTCCCTGCTTTTTTATCGATATTCAAATAAATTCCCATGGCTTCCTCCGGTTACCTTCGTTTATCATGTTTCAGATTTTTATCTATTACAATTCCTATGGCATCCAACGCTTACCAGCGTTTGATATGCTTCATGTTTCTTCCTGAAATCATATTCATCAGGAATACAATGAGAAATGCGATCAGGATCACGATCAGTGTCCATATTCCCGCTGTCAGATAATCACCGTCCTGGATAACCATTGCAATCCTCTGAGAGATCGTTGACGTCTTCCCCGGAATATTTCCTGCCAGCATACTGGTAGCTCCATACTCCCCCAAAGCTCTGGCGAATGTCAGGATGGTTCCGGAAAGCACACCAGGTCCAGCCGTAGGAAGCACTACCCTGAAGAAAATCTGCATCTCCGTCATACCAAGGGTCCGGCCGGCGTGGATCAGATTAATATCCACCTGTTCGAATGCCGCCCTCGCATTCCTGTACATCAATGGGAATGCAATCACCGTAGCCGCCACAATACATCCCAGCCAGGACTGTACCACCTTTATACTGAAATGCTCATATAACAGGATACCAAGAGGCCGCCTCTTGCTGAAGAGCAGCAAAAGAAAGAAACCGGCTACCGTGGGTGGCAGTACCATGGGAAGGGTCAGGATTCCATCAATAACTGCTTTCATTCCTTTCGAGGACTTCATGACCCATCTGGCAGTGATGATTCCAAGAAAAAAGGAGATACAGGTTGCAACGATGCCGGTCTTCAGAGAAATCCATAAAGGACTCCAGTCAAGTCCTGACAGAATCTTTATTACCTCGTTCATTTTTCCGTTTCTCCTTTCCTGTTATCCGCAGCTGTTTATCCGGAAGTAAAGCGGATTGATCCATTCCGCTCTGCTTCATGCTCATGAACGCGGAGCATTTATCTCATTTAATGAACAAATGGCTGCAAAGCAGCCATTTGCCTAATTACCTCTTTATTCTACCCTTTATCAATAATAATGTCTACTTTCAGGAATAATCTGAAAGATTCTATGACTCTGCAGGACATTTTTGTCGCCGCTCTCGGGAATTCCTTACTCTACGTTAGTATCAAAGTAATAAGCATCAAACAGAGCTTTTGCAGTATCAGAAGTAATGAATTTTACAAAATCTGCTGCAGCTGCTTTCTGTGCGTCGGATGCCTCTGCATTCACCACCTGGCATACCGGATAGATGACATTGCCTGTCAGATCATAGCTTACTGTCTCAAGAATATCCAGATCATCCTCATAGCCATAGGTATCGGAGTAATAGGTTGTTCCAACCTCACAGGAGCCTTCTACAACAGCAGTCAGAACCTGAGATACATTACCCTGCTCAGAGATTTCCACACCGCCAAGTGCCTCTGAAACCTCTGCTGTAGTATAAAGAGAAACATCCTCAGCTTCCGGCAGAATACCAAGAGCAACCAGTGCCTGACGTGTATACTTTCCAACCGGAACAGAGCCATCTGCAAGAGCGATGGAAGAAGCATCCTTCAGAGTTTCCAGACCTTTTACAGCAGACTCGGTATCTTTTCTCTTGATCACTACAACCTGGTTATTTACAACATTTGCACGGCTTCCGTCAACAACCAGACCATCCTCTTCCAGCGCATTCATCTGCTTCTGGGCTGCTGAGAAGAAAACATCACAGGCAAAGCCCTCTTCGATCTGTGTCAGAAGTTTTCCGGATGAATCTGCATTGTAAGTAATTGTTACTTCAGGATGCTCTTCATTATAAGCTGCAGCTACTTCCTGCATAACAGTATTCAAAGATGCGGCGATAAATACCTGAAGCTCAACGCCGTCTTCTGCTTCTGTTTCTGCTTCTTTCTCCGGCTCTGCTGTCTCCTCTTCTGCAGCCTCCTCTGCTTCAGAAACTGCTTCTGCTGTTTCTGATTTAGCTGAAGCATCATCTGCCTTGCTTCCGCATCCGCAGAACAGGCTGGCAGTCATTGCAGTAACAAGTAACATACTGAGCATTTTTTTCTTCATGTTCATTTCCTCCATTTTTAAAAAATTGGTCGAAAAATCCGTTCGGTATATTTTTACCGTACGGTTTTTCTATAAAAAACCCCTGCCCTCTCAGACAGGGTTTTTATCATGATCAGTCACGGACTGTTTGGAAAGTATTGCCTTTTTCCGGCTGGTAAACTTACTTTCCCTTTCCAAATCCGCAGTTTGGATAGGTACAGATCTCACAATTCAGGCAAAGTCCGCCCTCGCCCAGTGCTGCCAGATCCTCCGGTGTTACAGGATCATCTGCCATTACTCTTGTCAGGATCAGGTCAAAGATGGTGCGTTTTGCATACATAACACATCCCGGAAGTCCCATGATGGCTACTGTTCTTGGATTTGGTCCTTCTTTCACTTCATAGTAAGCCAGAAGGAACATAGCACCCGGAAGAACCGGTGCACCATAGGATATGATCTTCGCTCCGGTATTCTTGATTGCCAGCGGTGTCTTATCGTCCGGGTCAACACTCATGCCGCCTGTACAGCATACAACATCTGCACCCTTTTCGATCATATCCAAAATAGATGCTGTCACCTTTTTGTCATTGTCCTCATGGGTTACATGATCAATGACTTTCGCATCGTACTCAGCGAATTTTGCCTCTACAACAGGTGTAAAGGTATCTTTGATGCGGCCATAATATACTTCGTTACCGGTTGTAACGATGCCGACTTTTTTATCTTTGAAAGGAAGAAGTTTCAGGATTGGCTCGCCATCTGTTGCCGCCATGGCTGCCTTCTCTGCTGCTTCCATCTTTTCTTTCTCAATTACCAGAGGAATGATTCTGGTACCAGCCAGCTTATCGCCCTTCTTAACAGGGAAGTTGCCATGGCGGGATGCGATCATCATCTGTCCGAAACTATTGACCGCTTTCATTCCCTTGCTATTTACCTTCAGAAGGCCGTCGCATTCTGCGATCAGCTCGATCTTTCCTTCTTTAGGGGCAGTGGTGGTCATGTTGGCATTTTTACAGATGTGGCACAGAACTTCTGCGGCCTCGTCCTCGTGGAGCATGTTCTCATCTTTTTCCCATACGTAGAGTGTATCCTTTCCAACGGACAGGAGCACCGGAATGTCCTCTTCTGTCACAACATGGCCTTTGCGGAAAACTGCATCTTTTGTTACGCCTTTAATGATCTGTGTAATATCGTGGCACAGAACTGCGCCTACTGCATCCACTGTATTAATCAACTTCATAGTATCATCCTCCCATTATCTATAAATCCCCGGATCATCTCATCAGAATTTTGAAAAACTTTCTCTGAATACCTGATCTGTAATATTTTGCAGTTTCGTTAACATCTCTTTATAGCACTGTATAAATCCCTTCGCTTCTTCTGTCATTCTGGATCCACCACCGGAGACACCTCCGCTCCATCTCTCAAGAAGCTTAAATCCCAGTGCTTTCTCCGCATCCTTGATCATCTTACTTCCTTTGGAGTAGGAAATTTCCAGTTCCTGACAGGCTTCCTGAATAGACCCTGTACGTTCAATGTACTGTAACAGATTTGCCAGTACTGAACAGAAAAAATCCGTTCCCCTTACTAAACGTACATCCACTTTTGGATGGATGGGATATCCGCTCTCCCGGTGGCTGTTCCATTCGATCAGTTCCATATATTCTTTCTGTGTGTCCACATCCCAGTTCACGGCCTTATCATCCACGATCAGATTGGTGATGGAATAACTGGATTCCTCCATGGCTCCCCGCAATCCTCTGTCTCCTGTATATGCACAGAGTTCCTTTGCCACACGGGACCGTAACAGAATCGGGTGTCCGGGATGACCAGCATATACTGTTCGAACCATATCCGCGTCGATCATCAGTACCTGACGATAGGTTTTCTGACTGATTGCCGGTGTATCCACCGGAACGATCAGAAGCTTCTCACAGGAATCAGCGATGGCCTCGATCCCCAGTTTTAGTGAATCAAACATCTGGGTCTTGTCATACTCTTTATTGCGAACAAAGGTCAGCCCCATCCCCTCAAGGTGTTCCTCCAGTTCTTCTCCACGATAACCGGTAACAACAACAATAGGATCAGCTCCAGCCTGAATCAATGAATTTGCCACATGTCTGGCAATTGTCGTATTTTCGAATGGCAGTAAGGGCTTATACTCACCCATTCTGGTGGACATACCTGCTGCCAGGATCACTGCACCTGTTTTCATAGCGTATCTCCTCTATATACCATACAATAAGTTTATTGCGTACATCATTTTATAGCGTA
>JAKSRN010000114.1 GCA_024403585.1 Lachnospiraceae bacterium
AAAAGAAAAGACGCCTGAAGTGTGGAGTATCTCAGACGTCTTTTCAGTGGAAAGAGTAAAACTATAAAAAATGGTTATATAGCCGAAAATAGCAAATTGGATAAAATCACGAAAAACACATCTGTTATTCATTGTTTTTCGTCTGATATAAGTATATAATCAAACATATAATTTGTAAAGTTAATAGTTTAGTTTACTTGAATCGAAATATTGAATAGGAGAGGAAGAATGGATATTAAGAATCTTGACACCTTTATTGCAGTATCAGAATTACAGAGTTTTACCAAGGCAGCAGAGAAGCTGGGGTACTCCCAGTCCACCATCAGTTTTCAGATCCGTCAGCTGGAGGCAGAAGTAGGGGTGATCCTGCTGGACCGTATCAACAGAACAGTGGCTCTTACTGACGCGGGCAGCAGATTTCTGAAAACAGCTTATGAGATCCGTGGCGTATTACATCAATTTCAGATTGAATTAAACGGAAGTGACAAGGTGTCCGGACATGTACGTCTGGCAGCAGCTTCTTCCCTGTGTTCCGGATTTATAGGAAAGATCTATTCCGAACTGCAGGCAACCTATCCGGATATTACACTGGAGATCATTGAAGCAGATACACCGGAGATGTTCCGTTTGCTGGATCATAATGAGGTGGATCTGGTATGTACACTGGATTTCCATATCTATGACACCGGTTATACCATTCTCTGTGAGAGAGAAAGCGAGACCCGGTTTGTGGCATCTTCTTCACATCCTCTTGCGGATAAGAAAAATCTCAATATCAGAGAACTCTTAGAAGAACCGTTCCTGCTGACTGAGAAGAATATGAGTTACCGTAAGATCCTGGATGATCGCCTGGCTCTGGACGCACTGGAGATCCATCCGAAACTGACCAGTGGAAATACAGCACTGCTTGCCTCTCTGGTTGCCCAGAATGCAGGTATTTCCTTCCTTCCGGAATATGTGGTCCGCCCTTATGTGGAAGAAGGTTCCATCACCTGTCTGGATGTAGATACGGAACCTTGCTACATGTGGATCCAGCTTCTGCATCATAAGGATAAGTGGCTTTCCGATGCGATCAAGGAAACCGCAGGAATATTTAAAAAACATCTCACTTAATATGGCAAGCATTCGCATTCCGGGATGACAAAAAAGAGACCGGAAACAGCATAATCTCTATAGAATGAAAGGATGATGGATATATGCAGAAAAAAACCATTGCAGCGTTGATTACAGCAGTGATCCTTGTGGCAGGTGGGATATTTGCCGTCAGCCGCATGGCAAAACATGGTAATGAAGATGGGAATGCAGGAGTACCTGTGATTTCTGTGAGTACACTGAGCGGGGCTGATGCGGTGGCTTCCAACCGCTTCACCGGAATGGTGGAGACCCAGAAAAAGAAAAACATTACTCTGGATTCTGATAAAACCGTGAAGAAAGTACTGGTTACTGAGGGAGGTAAGGTCAAAGAGGGAGATCCGCTTTTCACGTATGACACGGAGAAGACAGAGCTGGAGATCTCCAAAAAAGAGCTGGAGAAAGAAAAACTGAAATTATCCATTGAGAATCTGAAGGAACAGATCGAGCAGCTGCAGAAACAGCTGAACGAGGGGAATCTGACATCCACCGATCGAATGACCATGAATGCCCAGGTGCTGGAACATCAGACATCGGTTGCTCAGTCGGAATATGATATGAAGACTCTGGATTCTGAGATTGCCAGAATGAAGGCATCTGTGAAAAATTCCTCTGTGAAGTCTCCAATCACCGGTACGGTTGAAAAGATTGAGGATCCGGCAACAATGACAGATCCGACGGCAGCCTTTATGACGATCACAGCAGATGGAGATTTCAGAGTCAAAGGAAAGCTGTCAGAACAGAGTATCGGCATCATCTATGAAGGCCTTGAGATGGTGATCCGCTCCCGTGTGGATGACACCCAGACCTGGAAGGGAGTTGTCACATCCATTGAAACAAAAGAAGAAAAAGAGGAGGATGCGGGTATTGGCGGAATGCCGGGAGGTGAGACTGCATCAGAGTACGCTTTCTATGTTACATTGGATTCCATTGATGGGTTAATGCTTGGTCAGCATGTGACCCTGGAGCCTGATTTTGGCGAGACGATGGAAGGTCTTGTGCTCCCTGTGGGATATATTTCCTATGGAGACGATGGCAATGCCTATCTATATGCTGTTTCCAAACCTGGTGACAAACTGGAAAAACGCAGCGTGGAGCTGGGTGAGATGTATGAGGAACAGGGGATGGTTCAGATCCTGTCAGGACTGACAGAGTCGGAATATGTGGCATGGCCGGACAATGAAGACTGCGTGGAAGGTGCTGCAACAAAATCAGGTGCTTTCATGACTTCAGATTCAGATGCAAATACAGGTGCAAATGCAGATACAGGTGCAGATACAGATGCAAATACAGATACAGCTGCAGAATAAATGGGAGGGATGACTATGCTCTTGGAACTTTGTGATATCTGCAAAAGCTATGGAGAAGGAAAATATGCGGTTCCGATCCTCCATGACATTTCGTTGCAGGTAGAAAAGGGAGAGTATGTGGCGATCATGGGACCTTCCGGTTCCGGCAAGAGTACTCTCATGAATATCATCGGATGTCTGGATGTCCCTACATCAGGAAGCTTTCTGCTGGATGGACAAGAGATCAGCAAGTGTTCAGAAGACCAGCTTTCAGAGATCAGAAACAAAACCCTTGGATTTGTATTTCAGAATTTCAATCTTCTGCCCAAAGAGACTGCCCTGGAGAATGTGGCCCTGCCTCTTCTTTATGGCAATGTAAAAAGAAAAGAGCGGCTGGAGCGGGCGGCAAAAGCGCTGGAAGCAGTTGGGCTCGGCGAGAGAAAGAACTTTTATCCGACACAGCTTTCCGGCGGTCAGAAGCAGAGGGTGGCCATAGCAAGGGCCATGATCATGAATCCTCCGATCCTTCTGGCGGATGAGCCTACAGGTGCTCTGGATTCCGCTTCCGGTCTTCAGGTAATGAAACTGTTTGAGGAATTGAATGAGCAGGGAGTCACCATCATTATGATCACCCACGATTCAGATGTTGCGGCAAGGGCAAAGCGCCAGCTGATGATCCGTGACGGACGTCTGTATACGGAGGGAGAGAAGAAAGAAGGTGATCTGCATGCCTAAGAAAAAAGTAGTGAAGAGAGGCATTCTGGCTCTCCTTGTACTGGCTGCACTGATTGGTGGAGGTATTCAGATCAGGAAGACTATGACAGGTAAAACGGTTAGTGTGTATCCTGTCAGTTCGACAGCATTTTTGGATAATGGCAATGCGGTCATGATGGATGGTGAAGTAACAGATTCTGCTGTTCAGAAGATCGTGATGGGAAGCGGACTGGTGGATTCCGTGGAAGTAAAGACCGGCACGAAAGTGAAGAAGGGGGATTGTATCCTTAAGTATGACAAAGAGTCGGTGAAGCTGGCAGTCAAGGCAGACGAGGCGTCGCTGGCACTTTTAAAAGCAGAGAAGGAATCTGCAAAGGCTGATATTGAAAAATTCCAGTCATTGAGTCCTTCGGAAGATCTGCCGGAACCATACGAGCAGGTGATCCATCATAAGGTGGATCCTGTAACGAGCTATGCAGTGGTAGATACGGGAACTGCTCCTTCTGAAGGAGATCATATCTACTATTGCACGCCTGAAACCAAAGTCACTGCCGCGATGCTGCAGCAACTGGATGACAGCAATGCTGTGGCTGAGTTTCAAATGTATAAAGACAATGTGCTGATCGGTTCATGGATCGTTGACGGCTCGAAGATCACATCAGGCGGAAAGACAGTCTATATCGAGAAGACGATCATTATAACTCCGGATGATCCGGATCCAGATCCAGATCCTGTACCGGAACCCGATGATCCTGATCATCCATCTGCTGGTCCGGAAGCCGGTCAGACTCGTCCGTCTGGCGGAGATAGTTCTGTTTCGGAAGTGACTCAGAGAAAAGAAGAGGAGACCAGAAGAGAGGAGCAGGACCCATATACAGACTGGATTCTTGGCGAAGGTGTTACCTTCTTAGGAGATGGTACGGTTTCAGTAGATTACAGTAGTAAGCATTATGGACAGCTGACCTCTGTCATCCCGGCAGAAGCAGAGTGGGATGAAATAGTCATTATTGATCCGGGTGTGGATATTTCCGGTGAGAATTATGCCTATAGCAGAAAAGAACTTGCTGATATGATCAAAGAGAAGACCAATGTTCTGGAGGAGAAGGAGCTGGAGATCAAGGAAGCAGAGCTGAAACTGAAGCAGGATAAACTGGTTTCCACTGACGGAAAGATTTATGCAACCATGGATGGTGTAGTAACAGAAGTAAAAGATCCCAATGAGGTGAAAGAGGGGGAAAGTCTTGTAACCATCAAGGGAAACAGTGGATTCACCATCACCGTTCATGTGTCGGAATATGATATTACCAGTATTGAGAAGGGTGAGATCCTGCAGGTGTACTCCTACGAGACCGCTTCGAATTTTACAGCTGAAGTTACAGAGATATCATTCGAACCGGAGACAGGCAGATTTAACGGCAGCGAGATTACCTATTATCCGGTAACAGCAGTCGTAACAGATGACAGTCTGGAACTGAACCGGGGAGAAGGTTGTCAGATTACAAGAAGCAGTGAAGGAACGGAAGTCAGCGAAGGTGAGATTGTTTTGCCATCGATGTTCATCCGCAAGGATTCGCAGGGCAACTACTGTATGATCGCAGATGAAAATGATCGTCTGAAGAGGGTCAATGTGGTGACTGGAAAGACATTGTATGGTTCTTATGTTGTTGTGAAGCAGGGAATCAGCAATGAGGATAAGATTGCCTTCCCATATGGCAAGAATGTGCATGAGGGCAGTCCGGTTGTTGAGAAAGAAAACATGTACGAGGATTTTTAAGGAGGTAGCCGATTGACTGAGAATATCAGATTGTCCTTTAAGGGCATATGGAGTCATAAGATGCGTTCCTTTCTGACCATGCTTGGAATCATTATCGGAATTGCATCGATCATCGTGATCGTATCCCTGATCCAGGGAACCAATAAACAGATTGAAGAAAATCTGGTGGGTGACGGTTCTCATACAGTCAATGTTGTACTGGTCCAGGATGGCTGGGAAGCTGATTTCAACAATTCGAACATACCGGAAGGAATCCCTCAGTTTGGGCAGAAAACAGTAGATACGATCAGAGAGATGGATAACGTGGAAGCGGTATCCATGTATATCAAGGCCGATTGGGTCAATGGTCTCTATTATAAGAATACAGCTTTGACCGGAAACCATCTGATGGGAATCGATGAAGACTATCTGGAGACGGCAGGGTATGAGCTGATCGCAGGACGCGGAATAACCAATCAGGATATGAAGAGGTTCAACAAGATCTGCCTTGTGGAGGAATCCATGGTCTCCGGCGTGTTTGAGGGGGAGAATCCCATCGGAAAAACACTGGATATCAACAAGGAATGCTTTGTTGTGGCGGGTGTGATTGCAAAGAAAAGCAACTTTGAGCCTGTGATCGAGAGTATATCCGATTATATGACCTACAAGGGAGAGGAGAGCGGAAGTATCTTTATCCCGTCTTCTGTGTGGCCGGTTCTCTTTCGATACGATGTTCCATACAGCTTTATCGTGAAGGCTTCTGCCACTAAAACCATGACATCTGTAGGAAAAGAGGTAACAGAATACCTGAACAATCAGCTGCAGGTGATGGAAGGCAATGTCAAATACAGCAGTCAGGATCTTGCTGCCCAGGCAGCCCAGCTGCAGAATCTTTCTTCCTCCACCAATTTCCTGATGATCGGCATTGCGGCTATCTCTCTTCTAGTAGGAGGTATCGGTGTCATGAATATCATGCTGGTGTCTGTTACAGAGAGAACAAGAGAAATTGGTCTGAAAAAAGCCTTGGGTGCGAAAAAACGAGTGATTCTGGGACAGTTCCTTACAGAGGCGGCACTCTTAAGTGCCATTGGCGGAGTGCTGGGTGTGATTCTGGGAATTATCCTGGCAAGGGTGATTGCCGTGGTTGCCATGGTACCATCTGCCATCAGCGTTCCGGCAATTCTGATATCGGTTGGATTTTCCATGATGATCGGAATGGTCTTCGGACTGGCACCGTCTATGAAGGCGGCGAATCTGAACCCGATCGATGCGTTGAGATATGAGT
>JAKSRN010000115.1 GCA_024403585.1 Lachnospiraceae bacterium
AGTTTTTTACTTATGTCGTTCCAAAGGCTGGTCAGAGAAGAATTTTTGAATTTGAAAAAAGTGTTAAAAATACATATCCAAACCGAATTTTCGATTCTATTTTTTGATATAATTGAAGCAAAGATATCCAAATAATCATGATCCACAAAGCAAAACTACTTATTCATGACTATATAGCAGAATCAATACAATATCATGCATACAAAAATAAGAAAGGAGTCTCCCATGACCGAAATTAAAGTAATCCGCGCCGATATCACAACCCTCCCACTTGACGCTATTGTAAATGCTGCCAACAACAGCCTTCTTGGCGGCGGTGGTGTTGACGGAGCTATTCACCGTGCTGCCGGCCCTCAGCTTCTCGCCGAATGCTACACCCTGAATGGCTGTCCTACCGGCGAAGCTAAGATCACCAAAGGATACAATCTTCCTGCTAAACACGTTATTCATACCGTAGGTCCGATCTGGAGAGGAGGAAACTCCAATGAGCCTGCACTTCTGGCCAATTGCTACCGCAATTCCCTGCAGCTTGCTTTGGACAATGGACTTCGCACCATTGCCTTCCCATCCATTTCCACGGGTGTATATGGTTACCCAATTGATCTGGCGGCTGAAATTGCTGTAAAGACAGTAAAAGATTTTGTGGCAGAGCACCCGGAAGCATTCGACCTGATCGAGTGGGCAGCGTTCGGAGGCAGAGCTTTCTTCTGCTACCAGAGATGTATCGAAGAGTAGAGAAATAGTAGACAAAAATGTCACCGAAATGTACCTGTCCCCAAAGGTTGCAAAAAAAGGGATGGATGGTCTTTTTCTGACCATTCATCCCCGTTATAATATACTTGTTATAAATAATTATCTCGTTCTCTTCTATCGTACACCTTCTCTAAAAGTGGCGCGATCACGTTGACCGTTAACTTCATATCCAGATTAAAGAAATAAATGCCGAACAAAATTGAAAATACAGCCGTAATCACACCCATGATCACGCCGACAATCTTCAGGATTCTTTTCATCTTTTCCACCAGTTCCTTTCTCTTTACCACGCTTCATTATCAGGAATTACCTCAATAGTAGGATCCAGTGGTTCCTCTCTCATCACAGTTCTCATATATTGATTGAACTGATCACGGATTGCCTGACGGGAATAGATTCTCGGATCCACAAGATCATGGCAGACCCATACAAGGTGGATTCCTCTGGCTCTTGCCTGCTCCTCGAACTGTCCATGCATACCCTCGAGGGCCTTACATCCCATATGTTCCCAAAGCATGACCATGTCTGCATTCATCTTCTCGCAGTAGTCCCAGAGCTGGTCGACCAGCGTCTCATAGCCGCCGTGAGTGTGGTTTCTCATGATCATGTTCTGCATGAGATATGCAATATCGTAGTAAGCCTGTTCGCGGTTTTCCGGTGTATCAGTTTCTGCAATCTCTTTCTCGATGACCATGGACAACATATCCGTCAGCGGCACAACACCCCAGCACTGGATCATCCAGTAGAGCATATCAATAACATACTGCGGCTGCACGCCCCATACGATACAGCGGTGGCGGTATTCAGAAGCCATCATATGCTTCTTCTCATAGCCCTTATGCACCAACTTCATGATCTTCTCATCGATCTTCGGGAACTCAGCCGATCTTCCGCCGTTGCCCATGAAGTTTGTATCATTATAAAGAGAAAAAACTGCACCCACAAACTGCGGATATGGTGTACTGTTTACATCCAGCCACTCCATACGATTTCTGGTGGTATTGTTGATTCGTTTCGCACAGGCAAAATAGGCATCCCAGTCCCATTTATGCCCGGTATGCTCCTCAATAAATGCAATCGCCTTCTTCACATCTTCCGCCGCATACTCCTGCACATCCTCTGCCTTATGTCGGATCGGCACTGCCAGCTGGAAAGTCGGAATATTATACTGTCTTTCCAAACGTTTGGCGATGATACCATTACCCATCATAGACCCGTCACAAGTGGTATTAACCTGAACAGCACAGCGTCCACCTACAACCAGATCATCTTCAATAGAAGCACCAGCCTCAACCTCCGGCATCGGACACACATCACCAGGGATTCCATAAGTCTGAGCCACATCAATATAATGCAGAACCGAAAACTGATTAATGAGATTCGCTGCAAACTGCACCGGAATCTCCCTCTCCAACGCGATCAAATCCGGAAATCCCATCAAAAATGATGTCATCGCATTCTCATCTACCATAACACAACGATCAGAATACTTTTTGTCATTACCGGTTCTCGAATCTGCTCTCAGACACTGATTGATTACTTTGGCAACATCCTTCGAAACATAATCCATGGCAGTTCGGGTAATTCGAAGACTCTCCCCACGCATGCCAATGGTAAACTTATCGATCATATGAGGCACAGCCAGATAGTTGGACATCCAGCGATAACGAAAAAGACCTTTGATAAATCCCTTGCCCATAGATGTTTTAGCCATCAGGCCCCACAGCCCCAGCCATCTGTAGAAGTCATACATGGTATCAGGCAGTCCTCGCCATTCGCGTCGACGTCTGACCTTACCTTTACCGTATAAAACACCAAGACTCTGATCTCCTGCTTTTTTCTTAGGATTCTTCATTACTTCCATTTTCCGCGGCCTCCTTTCTTCTGATTTAGTATATTTGCTGATTTCTGCAGTTTCTTAATTTCGACACTCTCAATAAATGCCTGCACGCGGGTGCGTAACTGCCCTGATGAAGAATGACTGTTATACGGTCTGTCAATCGACAAAACCGGATATCCAAAATCTTCTCTCAGCATCGTAGCTCCCATGACCCTCTCATAAGCCCACGGATCACAGAATTTCACCTGGTCATAGATAATACCATCTGCACGATATTCTTCAGCCAGCTTGCTGACATACTCTTTTCTTCCGTATACCTTCTCCATATTCATCTGGCGAGGGCACTGACACTGGAAAACATAGTGGCGGCAGATCTGGGTAAGGGCATCTTCGTCATTGCTCAGAGAGATTTCATTTCTTCCCGGGTAGGATCCGAAACAGAAGCGGTCGGCGCAGACGAAGGCTCCCACCTCTTCAATCAGCTTGATATAGCCCGGATCGTCCACTTCCGCACCTACAACTAACAGTCTTGCGCGCGGTTTTTTCGGGTCTGCTTCTCTGTCCTGTACTTCCTTCAGAGTTTCTTCCAGCTTATCGATGATCAGATGGTGCGGACATACATAAGTCGCCAGAGTGAAGATGGCAAATTCATAGCCGGTGATCCTTGGATAGTCTTCTTTTCGAAACTCGCCAAGGGCACGGATCACACGGCAGATGCGGTTGTGCTCCTCCACTGCCTTGCGAATGGTAGCATCCGAAATATCGATGCCGAAAGTATCATGAAGAGGCTGCAGGATATGGTTTTTACACTGCAGAACCAGCAGTTTTACGCCGTTGTCATCTGCCTTCAGCGGCAGTTCCATGTGCTCACAGAAGAATCGGTCGTCGTATTCTCCCATGCTTCGCAGCATCTCTATATTCTCTGCGCAGCGGTTGATCATGGTACAGCCATCCGGTGCAATGAGGCAGTCTGCAAAGGAGAATCCACCTTCGATTGCTCTCTCCAGAATCGCTCTGGAGGTCTCGCAGAGAAAGTTGGTCATATAATAAGTAGCAATATCCGTGGAGCCGGTATTCGGCGCAAACAGTCGGATACCAAAACAGCCACTCAGATTAAAGAGGGGCTCCGGCGTATTTTCACAGAGGTAAGCGGCACAGACAAGTCCCTCGTCTTTCGCCTCTCTGATCAGGTCATTGTATGAACTCTGAAGGAGATCTTCAAAGTACTGTAAATATTTTAAATCTCTCATGTATCACTCCATGTCTGCAGGCAGATTTCTAAACTCTTACTCCTGCTCTTTTCCTCTCTTGCTTTCCAAAATGCAGTTCCCGTAAGCCTTCCACCTCATTACAGATTTCCTTGATCTCACAGATGGAACACTCTGTAGGCAGTCCCTTTGTCATCTTTGACAGGGAATTCCTGATATCTGCCGTTTGTTTTGCATCCTGGTAGAGAGCCTGATAGTCCATTGTCTCATCCGTAATAAAGATCATACAGACCTGAAGGACTTTCTTATATTGTCTGTATTTTTTAATAAAACTGTCTCCGATGGTCTCAAAGGTCATGCCCTTTTTCAGGGCATCTTTTCCAACGCGCACCTGCTCCCTGTGGTTCTGGTTGGAGGTCCTTACCATGTAGCCCTTGGGATGAACATTGTATTTCACAAAATCCAGCTCCTGAAGGGTCTGAAACATTTTTTCCGAATCTGTTTCAAGGTCCTCATCTTCTTTAACCAGAATCAGGCTGATGCGGGCATAGTCATGGGCGGAAGTAATGGCGGGAAGATCTTTGCCAAAGAGAAGAATCTGATCTTCTTTACAAAACTTCTTCATCAAAGCGGGATCATCAGTCACACAGGTAAAGTTGACCGCTTCTTTTCCGCCGGCTCCCAGCTCAAAAGCTGTATCCTTCTGAAGAAGAAGTTCAAAGCCATCATGCTCCGGCCAGGCCTTGTCCTCTTTATAGGAAAACCTCTTTACGCGGGATCCCTTTAAAAATGCTAAAAGATGGCTGATCGTTACATCATATAATTTCATAAGCGATGCCGTCCCTTCAAACGTGCATACTCTGCAGCACCAAGCGCCCCCATCAGCTGCGGATCTGTTTTCAGCTCCACAACCTTGATTCGCAAAACCTTTTCAATGGCAGCTTTTAAGCCATCATTCTTTGCACAGCCGCCTGTAAGGGCAATTCTGTCTGTCGCTCCTGCCTTTTTCGCCATAACAAAACATCTCTTCGCAACAGCCATCTGAATGCCTGCTGCAATCTCCTCCACAGGTTTTCCTTCACCAACCAGGCTGATTACCTCGGATTCTGCAAAAACCGTACACTGGGCAGTGATCGGAATAACATTCTTCGCCGTCAGGGACAGTTTTGAAAACTCCGGCAGATCCATCTCAAAGGAACGTGCCATAGCTTCATAAAATCTTCCGGTTCCAGCTGCACATTTATCATTCATGGCAAAATTCTTTACCGTACCATCTGTATCCACGGCGATTCCCTTCACATCCTGGCCGCCGATATCGATGATTGCCTTCACACTTGGATCCGTCACATGCACACCCATAGCATGACAGGAAATCTCAGACATATTTTCATCCGCAAACGGAACTTTATTTCTTCCATATCCTGTACCGATCAGGTAGGTCAGTTCAGAGGAATCCTTCAGCCCAGCCTGATCCAAAACCTCTTTCATTGCTGCTTCCGCAGATTCCCAGGAGCGGATCTTGCTGCGCATGGTTGTATGGGCAACGATTTTTCCCTTCTGGTCAAGAATGACTGCTTTTGTATAAGTAGATCCTACATCGCATCCACCAAAATATTTCATGCGTTTCTCCCTTCATTTATCCAATAACTCCATTTTTTCCAGTGCTTCACGTGCTCCCTGCAGAACAGCCGAATCACCGGATAATGCAAAGATGCTGTTGCCCTGGATGTCATTTTTTACATGCTCTGCATCGCCAGGGATCACAGCTAACAGCTCCAGGTCCGATGTATCCACGAAGGAAAGAAGTTCTCTGTCCTCCACCCGGTTCATGATCAGACCACATCGATCATACATGACCAGCTCGTCTGCAACTTCACGAATCGAACGTACCACACCCATGCCTTTTTTGCTGGCATCAGAAACCAGCAGCAGATGCGTAACCTTTTCCATCACACGGCGGTTGATCTGCTCGATTCCGGCCTCACCGTCAATCACAACAAAATCAAAAGCAGAGCTAACCATCTCGATCACGTTCTTCAGATAGGCATTCACCGCACAATAGCAGCCGGCAGTTTCCGGCCTTCCGATCGCCATGAAGGAATACTGCTCCGTCTCCGTAATCGCATCAAAGATCCGGAAGCGGATCTCCCCCAGCATCTCCACTGCTTCCCGATTGGCACCTTTGGCAGCCTGATCGATCACCTCAGCCCGAAGATCATCCAGGGTTATACCAGGCTCAACGCCCAAAGCCATTGAAAGGCCCACAGCAGGGTCCGCATC
>JAKSRN010000116.1 GCA_024403585.1 Lachnospiraceae bacterium
ACAAATAAGAACAAAAAGGAAGTGTTCTCATGAATACCCAAACAACCAATAAGAATGATAAACAAGTCAATAAAAAAGACAAACGAATCTACATGATGAGCCAGGAAAAACCCGTGAAAGCAGTCCTCGGAATGGGACTTCCCCTGATTGCCGGCATGATGGTCATGAGCGTCTACAATCTCGTGGACACCTTCTTCATCAGCCTCCTCCACAACGACTACCAGCTGGCAGCCGTCAACCTGGCCTATCCCATCATGATGGTGATCATCGCCATCTCCAACATGATCGGCACCGGAGCTGCCTCCCTGATCGCCAGAAGCCTGGGAGCAGAAGAAAAAGAGAAAGCCCGTCATACGCTGACCGTTGGAATGGGTCTGACCCTGCTCTTCAGCCTGATCCTGACCGGAACCGGCCTGCTCTTTCTTGGCAAGATCGTCACAGCATTGGGCGCAAGAGAGAATACCTTCCTGTACACAGAGCAGTATGTCAGCATCGTTTTGATCGGAAGCATTTGTGTTATGGGAAGTTACATCGGCGGCCAGCTGCTTAGAAGCGAAGGCTCCGTCAAATATTCCATGACCGGCATGATCCTTGGAACCATCGCAAATATCATTCTGGATCCAATCTTCATCTTCCTTTTTGGAATGGAAGTCCGCGGCGCCGCCATTGCCACCGTCCTTGGAAATGCTGCCGGCACCCTCCTCAGCCTCTACTACTACATCAGCGGAAAAACCCTGCTGAGACCAGCGGTTCGCTATATTCGGCCAACCGGTGAGATCCTGAAGGAAATCTTCCTGGTGGGTGTGCCTTCCATGCTGGAGACCCTGCTGACTTCAGTGGCATTCGTAGTCAATAACAACCTGGCAGTTGCATATGGAGAGCTTACCGTAACAGCTATGGGAATCTCACAGAAGATCATTTCCTTCGGAAGCTATATCTACCAGGGCTTTGCTGCGGGCAATCAGCCTCTGATGGGCTTCAACTATGGAGCAGGTAATCACAAGCGTATGCTGGCTATTCTGAAAGCCGGTGTCCTGGTGGTAAGCGGAATTGAACTCTGTGCCATGGCCATCTTCGGTATCTTTGCACCGGTTCTCATCGGAATCTTCTCCAAGACACCGGAAGTTGTGGCTATTGGAACAAAGGTTATGCGTGCAAACATGTGCATCCTTCCTTTCGTAGGATCCGTATCCATGACAAGAAGCACCTTCCAGGCAATGGGAAAGGCCGGTTATTCCTTCGGAATCACGGTGGTGCGCCAGATGATCCTCTATGTGCCGCTGCTTCTGCTCCTGAACAAAACCTTCGGTTTTGGAGGCATGATCTGGGCACAGCCGATCACAGAATGCATCATGATGGTGGCATCGGTAACTCTCCTGACGGTGATTCTTAACAAGCTGCAAAACCAGAAAAAGGTATCATGAAGGTAGCATCTGTCCTCCTTCTGACAGCATTCCTCAATAAGCTGTAACATCAGAAAAAACTAGAAAACAAAAGTTTCCCGGCAGAAGGAAAATCTTCGAAAAAGCCTGTAAATACAAGGAAAATCGCATAAAAAAATATAGTGAAAGGTCGTCCCCGTGGCGACCTTTTTTGTGTCCGGAAAGAGTATGATGACATCAGAAACAAGGAAAACCGAAGCAACAGGATAGGAAAGAGAAGAGACAAAACAACACAATACTTCGGACAGTAGCCAGAAACAAGATTATTCCTATGAAAAGAAACAAGGGACAGCAGCAGGAACAACAAACAAAACATACAGAATATGGAGGAAACAGACATATGAAAAAAGGTTTAACAGAAGTAGTATTCATCCTGGACAGAAGCGGCAGCATGAGCGGACTCGAGGCAGATACCATCGGCGGATTTAACTCCCTGATCCAGAAACAGAAAAAAGAAGAGGGCGAGGCTTATATCTCCACCATTCTCTTCGATGATCGGTCAGAGGTCCTCTATGACAGAGTTGCCCTCAGCAAGATCGAGCCGATGAATGACAAACAGTATTATGTACGTGGCTGCACAGCCCTCTTAGATGCCATCGGCGGAGCCATCCACCACATCGGAAATGTACACAAGTATGCAAGAGAAGAGGACAGACCGGAGAAGACCCTCTTCATCATCACCACAGACGGTATGGAAAATGCCAGCCGCCACTACTCTTACGACAAAGTGAAACAGATGGTAGAGCGCCAGAGAGAAAAATACGGATGGGAGTTCCTCTTCCTGGGAGCAAACATCGACGCAGTCAGTGTGGCAGGAAGATTCGGAGTGCAGGCCCAGCATGCAGTCAACTATGAGTGTGACAGCGAGGGAACACAGCTGAATTATGAAGTTCTTTCTAAAGCAGTTTCAAGAGTAAGAGCATGTGAGGCACCTTCAGCAGCGGCAGCATTTGACGCATGCGCGGATTGGGCAGGAGAGATCCATGAGGACTACAAGAAGAGACATGGACTTTTTCGTAGAAGAAAATAGAGGGGAATTAATCTCCGGAGAGAATGTGACAGAAGGAAATCAATTTCTTCAGCGAAAGCAATGATAGAAAATCTATCGTCTGAATGTACACAGTAAAAAAGGAAGACTCGGCATTATGTCGGGTCTTCCTTTTTGTTGTAATTCAGTTGGATGTTATGGTATGCCAGCCAGATGTTGTGAAATCCATTTGAATATTGTTATGGAATTTCTCGCGCTACTGTAATAATCTCCGTGATTAAGGATTGCAGTTCTGGCAAGGCTCAAATCCCTGGGAAATCAGTTCTGCACGATTACATTCTACCTCGCGTTTGTTCTTATCCTTCATCTGTTTCACGGATTTGCAGTCACTATAATGGAACTTACCGGTATTGACATTGATGACATAGTCCACAACAGGCCCATCTGTTGCGGATGGCATAGATCTGTCTCCAGAAGCAGCAGCATCTGTATTTGTTGCGAAAGGATCCAGAATATCTCCGGTGTCAGCATTTTCAGTGGTCTTGTCCGTGTCATCTGTAGCTGCGATCCATGGGTCCTGGCTGAAAACTACGTCCTTTCCATTATAGCTAACACTGGTTTCCTTCTGCTTGTCACTTCTATAGACTGAGCAATTCTGTTCCCGCAGGAAGGTCATGGTTTCCGGAGCCGGATGCCCATAGGTGTTATCCTTGCCGACGCTGATGAAGGCAGCAGTTGGTGACACTGCCTTAATAAACTCCTCGGTGTTGGAGGAAGCGCTTCCATGGTGTCCCACAACATAGAGATCAGAATCCAGTTTCTTGCCGGAAGCAATCAGGTCTCTTTCTACCTGAGCTTCCGCATCACCGGTGATCAGGCAGGAGTAATCTTTGCAGGAGATGCGGATCACGGTGGAACGGTTGTTTTCCGGATCTGCTGTAGGATCCGCATAAAGGATACGGATCTTGGCAGAACCAAGTGGATACACTTCGTCCTCTTCCGGATGGAGTTCCGGAATCTTATTGAGTTCCAGATTTTTTCTGAAAGAGTGATAGCAGTCAGAGTCCACCTCATAATCAGGGGTGACTGCAGTCTGGACGGTCAGGGCATTCATGACACCATTGAGGCCGTTGATGTGGTCCTCGTCATAGTGAGAGGCAAAGATGTAATCAAGATTGGTAATCTTGTGCTTTTTAAGATAGCTTACCACATAGGAAGAACGCTTTTTTCCACCGCCGTCGTAGAGCATGTAGTGACCATCTGCTTCAACCAGGATGCTTAGGCCCTGGCCTACGTTCAGCATAGTTACCTTGAAGGATGGTGAGGTGTCGGAGGTTTTCTTATTAGTCTGCTCTAGGGTATCAATCTGAGTTCCCTGCTCGGTCTGGCCTTGCACATTACTCGAAGTTTCTTGCTCAGTCTGGCCTTTCAGTGAGTCAGCTGCTGCAACCTCCGCCGGCATCAGTATCTGGCAAAAGAGCAACAGGAAAAACAGTAGCAAAGCAGTTACTGCTGATGAAGTCTTTTTTATCTTGTTCATAAATCTCTCTTCTCCATAAAATATCCAATCATAGTCTGAGTATACCATGAAAAGTGTGCTATACTGATACTGTTTTTCAGAATATTAAGTATGAAAAGGAAGAGTATAACAATGTCAGAAACAAGAAAAACGAAAGCATTTCTTCTGGGGATTGTGGGATCCTTCTTCTTTGCATTCACGTTTGTTTTGAACCGCAGTATGAATCTGGGCGGTGGTTACTGGATGTACAGTGCCATTCTCCGTTATCTTTTTACGCTGCCGATTCTTTTGGTGATGCTGATGAAGGGCAAACAGTATCTGCCGGTTCTGGCGGATATCAGAAAGCAGCCGGTTCGATGGCTGATCTGGAGTACGGTTGGATTCGGACTTTTTTATCTGCCGCTGACAGCGGCCTCTCTTTTTGCAGAGAGCTGGTTTACCTGTGCCATGTGGCAGGTGACTATTGTGTGCGGTGTTCTTTTGACTCCGCTTTTTGGAAGAAAGATTCCGGTGAAGAACCTGTCCTGTTCCTGTCTGATCCTTGTAGGCATCTTCCTGATGCAGATGCCGTATATGCGTGCGGCTGGTGGAATTGGGGACGAAGGCGCATCGCCATTTGGTGGAATCGGAATGGCTTTCATTTTGATTTTGATTGGAGCGTTTTCTTATCCTTTGGGAAATCGAAAGACTATGTCCTTCTGTGATGAGAAGCTTACTACCATTCAGCGCGTGTTTGGTATGACTCTTTGCAGTATGCCATTCTGGATTGTCAGCGGAGTTGTTGCGTTGATTCGTTCGGGAGCGCCGACTGGAAATCAGTGTGTGCAGGCTTTGGGTGTTGCAGTGTTTTCAGGAGTGATCGCTACGGTCCTCTTTTTCAGGGCGACGGATATGGTGCGACAGGATGCCAGGGCATTGGCTGCGGTGGAGGCAACTCAGTGTGGTGAGGTGATCTTTACGTTGCTGCTGGGAATTATTGTTCTGAAGGATGCGCCGCCTTCTGTAGAAGGGTGGAGCGGAATCGGAATTATTGTGGTGGGCATGGTGCTCACCAGTCTTGTGAAGGGATAGGGTCGGATTGATACTGAAATAAGATGAGCAGAGATTCGGTGTCTATCGTATGAGGTGGACAGCAGATCGGATAGTCAGACAAGAAAGATACACAAGAATGACAGGATGAATTAGAGGTTGGATTATGGAATTCGAAAACAAAGTTGTTGTGATCACCGGTGGTGCCCAGGGAATCGGCAAAGCCATCGGAGAGCAGTTCAGAAAAGAAGGAGCATTGGTGGAGATCATTGATGTTCAGCCAAATCCTTACGCAGAAGCAGAGGTGAGTTTTGCGGAGAAGATGCATGTCGGAGCAGGGAATCCTGAAGAGTCAAATCTCGAAGGGAAGGGTGCTTTGGGATATTTTCAGGGAGATCTCAGTAAGAAAGAGGATCTGGAGGCATTTGTAAAGTATGTGATTCAGAAACATGGGCATGTGGATGTGCTGGTCAACAATGCTCTGCCGAAGATGGTTGGCATTAATGAAGGATCTTACGAAGAGTTTCAGTACGCACTGGCGGTGGGTGTGACAGCACCGTTTTATCTGGCTAAGCTTTTTAAGGAGCATTTTGCCAAGGGGGCGTGCATTATTAACATGTCTTCTTCAAGAGACCGCATGAGCCAGCCACAGACAGAGAGTTATTCAGCCGCAAAGGGTGGCATCGCTTCTCTGACCCATGCTTTGGCAGTCAGTCTTGGTGGAAAAGTCAGAGTCAATTCTATCTCGCCGGGATGGATCGATACGGATTATATGGTCTATGAGGGTCCGGATGCGGTGCAGCAGCCGGCAGGTCGAGTGGGACATCCGCTGGATATTGCGCATATGGTGCTGTTCCTGTGTTCGGAGAAGGCAGGTTTCATTACGGGTGAGAATATCTGCATTGATGGCGGTATGACGAAGCAGATGATCTATCATGGAGATCATGGGTGGAATTTGGAAGAGTAAGTGAAAAAATTAAGAAGAATCATACAAGCGGTGCCGTAATACTTCCACGGCACCGCTTTTGTGTGTTAAACTATAAGAGATACTTACTATAA
>JAKSRN010000117.1 GCA_024403585.1 Lachnospiraceae bacterium
CAAGGGTTTTAACCACTTTATTGGCTAACCCATGAATAATTTAGGATAAGTATTCGGGCTTGTCAGAAAGCCATGCTGGCTTTAGACAAGTACCAGATTTTCGTGAACATGAAGGAAGTGGAATACAAAGGTCCGCTTCACTATTATGATAAGGAAAGACTATGAATGAACAATATACAATCAGGAAAATCGCAGAGATCCATACCGATTTTCCTACCAAGTTTGGAATCCCGAGGCAGAGTGGAGTTGTAAAGGAACTGACAGCTAAGATCGTCTTCGAACCGGAATTCCGGAATCCGGATGCGGTGAGAGGGCTGGAGGAATATACCCATATCTGGCTGATCTGGCAGTTTTCTGAGGCAGTAAGAGACAGCTGGTCTCCCACCGTGCGCCCGCCGAAGCTCGGGGGGAACGTGAGAAAAGGGGTATTTGCCACAAGATCTCCTTTCCGGCCTAATGCAATCGGGCTGTCCAGTGTGCAGCTGATCCGAGTGATCCCGGAATCTCCTGAAGGGCCGGTTTTGCTGGTGGCGGGTGCAGATCTGATGGATGGAACGCCCATCTACGATATCAAACCCTATATCCCTTATGCGGACAGCCATCCGGAAGCATCGGGAAGCTTTACAGATCAGACTATTCTGATGTCGCTTCCGGTGGAGGATCCATGTGGTTTCCTGAGTCTTCTTCCGGAAGAGAAAAGAGAGGCCTTGAAAGGCGTGCTTTCTCAGGATCCGCGTCCCGGCTATCAGAAGGATCCTGACCGGGTGTACGGTTTCCCTTTTGCAGGCTTTGAGGTGAAATTCCGGGTTCCGGGTGATCATGTTCTGATCTGCGGACTGGAGAGTGGCTGATGGAGATGGAAAGAATGGAATTGGATATAGAGAATAAGAAGGAACAAGAAGACAGACAGGCAGAAGGCTGCAGAATCTGTCCGAGAGAGTGTGGTGTCCTTCGTGAAGATGGAAAAAGAGGCTATTGCGGTGTGGATGCAAAAATCCGTCTGTCCAGAGCTGCCCTCCATATGTGGGAGGAGCCATGTATATCCGGCGAGCAGGGGTCCGGAGCGGTCTTTTTTGCAGGCTGCCCCATGCATTGTGTTTATTGCCAGAATTATGAGATTGCAGGCGGAAGAGGAAAAGAGGTCTCGTTGGAGAGACTGACGGAAATCTTTCTGGAACTGCAGGGTAAAGGAGCCAATAATATCAATCTGGTCACACCTACCCACTATTCGCCGGCAATCCTGCAGGCAGTGAAGGCTGCCAGGGAAAGAGGTCTTACAGTTCCGGTTGTTTACAATTGCAGCGGCTATGAAGCTGTGGATACTTTGCGGAAACTGGAAGGAATTGTGGATATCTACCTTACAGATTACAAGTATCCGGATGCGGAAGGGGCAGAGAAGTATTCCCATGCACCAGACTATCCGGAAGTTGCCATGGCTGCGTTGGAAGAGATGGTCCGCCAGCAGCCGGAAGCAGTCTTTGATGAGACCGGTTTGATGAAAAAAGGCGTGATTGTCCGCCACCTGCTTTTGCCGGGAAGAGTGAAGGCGGGCAAGGAGGTTGTCCGCAGAGTATATGAAAAATTCGGAAATCAGGTTTACTTAAGTCTGATGAACCAGTATACTCCATTTGAACAGGTAGGAAAGCGGTATCCGGAGCTGGCAAGGCGGGTGACAGACCGTGAATATGGGAAGCTTCTTACCTATGCCATGGATCTGGGGGTGGAACATGGCTTTTTCCAGGAGGGTGATACCGCTGAAGAAAGCTTTATTCCCGCTTTCGATTACGAAGGCGTCTGAGGAGCAGCCTCGTGTTCATGAGCATGAAGCGTAGCGGAGAGATATGTCCGCTTAACTTAGTGAGTAAGCGCAGTAAAAAACGAAAGAAAGATGCGTTCACATAGAGAATAATACAGAGGAGAACAGTATGAGTCTGGGTATTGTTACATTAAAGAAGGGAGAGGGACGACTCCTGAAAGCCGGAGGTGCATGGATCTTTGACAATGAGATCGATTCTGTGACCGGCACATTTGAGAATGGTGATATCGTCCTTGTAAGAGATTTTGACGGATATCCTATGGGAAGAGGATTTTATAACAGCAATTCCAAAATCCGTGTCCGTGTGATGACAAGAAACATTGATCAGGAGATTGATGAGGAGTTTCTGCGTATGCGTGTGAAGAATGCATGGCAGTACAGAAAGGACACTGTTGATACCAGCAGCTGCCGCCTGATCTTTGGCGAAGCAGATTTTCTGCCGGGTCTTACCATTGATAAATATGAAGATATTCTGGTAGTAGAGTCTCTGGCGCTTGGAATCGACAAGATGAAAGAGACGATCCTGAAACTTTTGAAGGAAGTACTGGCAGAGGATGGTATTCAGATTCGCGGAGTCTATGAGAGAAGCGACGCGAAGGAGCGGCTCAAAGAGGGTATGGAGCGTGTGAAGGGCTTCATCGGACCTGAATTCGATACCAATGTTGAGATTGTGGAAAATGGCGTAAAATATCTGGTGGATGTAAAGGACGGACAGAAAACAGGCTTCTTCCTGGATCAGAAGTATAACCGTCTTGCCATGCACCGCCTTTGCAAGGGGAAAAGAGTGCTGGACTGCTTTACCCATATGGGAACCTTTGCGTTAAATGCAGGAATCGCCGGAGCAGCTGAGGTTACAGGTCTGGATATCTCTGAATATGCTGTGGAACAGGCAACCGAGAATGCAAAGAGAAACAATCTGCAGGATACAGTGCATTTTCGCGCTGCAGATGTGTTTGATGAGCTCCCTCGTCTGGCTGAGGCAGGTGAGCAGTATGATGTGGTGATCCTGGATCCGCCGGCATTTACCAAGTCCAGAAAAACCATTAAAAATGCTGAAAAGGGCTACCGCGAGATCAATATCAAGGGAATGAAACTGGTGAAGGACGGAGGCTATCTGGCCACCTGTTCCTGCTCTCACTATATGGATTACGAAAACTTTACAAAAGTCATCGGCCAGGCGGCAAAGAGTGCCCACAAACGCCTGCGTCAGGTGGAATTCCGTACCCAGTCCCCGGATCATCCGATCCTCTGGGCTGCCGATGAGAGCTACTACCTGAAGTTTTATATCTTCCAGGTCTGTGACGCAAAATAAAGAAAATGCTTTCTGACAGAAGGAAGCAGCAAGAACTTCTGAATAAGAGTAAAGCTTTAAGGAGACAAAGATGTTTGGTTTTGGAACAATTCTTAATGTGGTGCTGATCGTAGTGGGAGGCATCGCAGGCATTTTCACCGGAAGGATCCTGACAGAATCACTGAAGGATACACTGATGAAGACATCCGGTGTCTGTGTTATGTTTATCGGTATTGCAGGAACCCTGTCCAAGATGCTGGTGATCACTGCAGACGGGGGAATCTCAACCAGGGGAACGATGCTGATGATCGTCTCCATTGCAATAGGAACTGTGATCGGAGAATTCTGCCGCATTGAGGATGGAATGGAATATTTCGGTGTCTGGCTGAAGCAGAAGACAGGCAATGCGAAAGATAAAAAATTTGTAGATGCCTTTGTTACGGCAACACTTACGGTATGTATCGGTGCTATGGCGGTGGTGGGATCGATCCAGGATGGCATCATGGGAGATTACTCGATTCTGGCAGCCAAGGCTGTATTGGACCTGATCATTATCATGATGATGGCGGCATCCATGGGAAAGGGATGTGCATTCTCTGCGATCCCAGTGGGAATCTTTCAGGGAACCATCACAGTGATCGCGCATTTTGCCGGGGCAAATGTTACCGATCTGACACTGGATACCCTCTCTTTCGTGGGGAATATCCTGATCTTCTGCGTCGGCGTCAATCTGGTGTGGGGAAAGAAGATCAAGGTAGGTAGTATGCTGCCGGCATTGATCGTCGCTGTATTGATGGCAAAATTCGGATATTTCAGGTGAGTTTGCGACAAGTTTACGAGAAGTTTGCGAAAACGGTTGCGAAATGTTGTATTTAATGTGAAAATATGTGGTAGGTAAGGGTTTGCCTACGGAAAAAGAAAAGTGGATACCTGACACAGAGGTTTGTCAGGAGTGGTAACCTGCGGAAAAGGGACTGTCTCTGATCCGTGCAACTTACGTGTTAATAGTTTATGGAGGAGAGTTATAGAGTTATGATCTCAACTATTACGCTGATTCTCAAGCTGCTTTGCGGTGTGTCCCTGTTCCTGTATGGAATGACAGTAATGGGCGATGGATTGAAGATGGCAGCTGGAAACAAACTGGAATCGCTTTTGTATAAGCTGACCAGTACCCCGATCAAGGGAATTCTTTTAGGTATGGTCGTTACAGCGATCATCCAGTCTTCATCCGCTACAACAGTAATGGTAGTCGGATTCGTAAACTCCGGTATGATGAAGGTAGCTCAGGCGATCGGTATCGTCATGGGATCCAACATCGGAACAAGTATTACAGGATGGATCCTCAGCCTGTCTTACATTGAGGGATCACAGGGTATTGCGGCTCTGTTATCCACTTCTACAATTTCAGCCATCGTTGCGATTGTAGGTATTATCTTCATGAAATTCCTGAAGAAACCGGGTCTGAAACACTTAGGAGCCATCATGCTTGGTTTTGCAGTCCTGATGACTGGTATGCAGACCATGAGTGGTGCCATGTCACCTTTGAAGGACAGCCCGAAATTTATTTCTCTGCTGACATCCTTCGCAAATCCTTTCATCGGAATCCTGATCGGTGTTGTATTCACTGCAATCCTTCAGAGTGCATCTGCATCTGTCGGTATCCTTCAGGCACTGTCCGTAACAGGAGGAATTTCCTTCGCAACAGCACTTCCGATCACAATGGGTATCGGTGTCGGTGCAGCTGCTCCGGTTCTTCTTTCTTCCATCGGAACAAACAAGAACGGTAAAAGAACAGCACTTGTGTATCTTCTGAACGACCTGATCGGTATGTGTGTCTGGTCTGTGATCTTTTATGCGGCGAATGCCATCGTGGGTGGTTTTGGTTTCATGGGAATCACAATGTCCCCTGTCAGAATCGCGATCCTGAACTCCGGATACCGTATTCTGAATATCATGACCCTGAGTCCGTTCATCAAACAGATTGAAAAACTGGTATACTTCCTTGTAAAAGATACAGACGAGGATACAGAAGAGGACAAAGAGTTTGCACTTCTGGATGACCGTTTCCTGAAATATCCGGATCTGGCTCTGGCACAGACTCAGGCTGTCATCAACAGCATGGCTTCCAAGACCAGAAAGAATATCTTCCGTGCCATGAACCTTATGGGTGAGTATGACGAGAAGAAATTTGAGAGGGTAGTGCAGAGAGAGAATCTGCTGGACAAATATGAGGACAAGATTGGTGCCTACATGCTGCAGGTTACCGCAAACCAGCTGTCTTCCAAACAGTCTGCAAGAGCAACAAAATACTTGCACTGCCTCAGCGACTTTGAGCGTCTGGGAGATCATTCCGCAGGACTTGCTTATGTTGCAAAAGAACTGAAAGAGAAACAGATCAGCTTCTCACCGGCAGCAAGATCCGAACTTCAGGTTCTGTTCAAATCCATTCGTGAAATCGTAGATCTGACTTACGAAAGCTTTACAAAGGATGATATGGAAGCTGCTCCAAAGGTTGAGCCAATGCGTCGTATCATCATTGCTATGTGCGGCGAGCTGAAAACCCGTCATGTAGTTCGTCTTCAGCAGGGAAAATGTTCCATCGGACAGGGCTTCCCATTCAATGACGTACTGACCAATGCGGAGCGTATCGCAGCACACTGTTCCAATATCGCTATTGCAGTGGTAGAGCAGGAGCAGGAAAGAGTAGACGCACATGCGTATGCAAAAACCATCAAAGGTATGGAGACAGTAAACTTCGAAGAAGTATTCAATACCTTTGCAGAGAAATATGAGCTTCCAAGCCTTCAGGAAATTGATCAGATGGCTGAGGAAAAAACCATATTTGATGATGAGGAGTGATCCGGTTATCTCTGTCGGAGAAGACTCCCACCTCTATAGGTGGTGAGTAAAAACAAATCA
>JAKSRN010000118.1 GCA_024403585.1 Lachnospiraceae bacterium
GCAAATACAAGCACCGCGATCAGTCCTCCGATAAATCCGGCACCAAACTTTCCGGTTGTGATCAGTGTACCAATCTGGAACACAAGGAATCCCACCGTAAAGCCTGTTGCAAGCTGCAGACAGATGGCACCAAAGAGCCATTTACCGCTCTGCATCTCTGAATTCATGGCTCCCAGAGCTGCGAAACAAGGAGGGGTGTATAAGTTGAACATAAGAAATGCAAGTGCCGCAGCTTTTGTCATTCCCATTACCATGGCAACCTCATTACCGCTTCCGATCAGCTCCAGTTCCTCAGTATCAATAAAGTTTGTAATCGCATAAACAGTTGCCAGAGTACCTACTACATTTTCTTTCGCAATGAAACCTGTGATAGCTGCTGCAGCCAGCTGCCATGCAGAGAATCCAACAATCGGAATCAGAAGTACGCCAAACGGACCTGCTACAGTTGCCAGGATCGAGCTTTGCTCCATGCCCTCTTCCACTACCTGGAAGGATGGTGTAAAGGACTGCATGATCTGTACAACTGTGTTGCAAACCAGAATAACTGTTCCCGCTTTCACGATATAAGCTTTACCTCTCTGCAACATGGACAGAATAGCCAGCTTAAGGCTTGGTACTTTGTACTCAGGAAGCTCAATGATAAAGAAAGACTTTCTGTATTTCATACCGGTAATCGCCTTGATGAGCAGTGCTCCCAACAGGATCAGAACAATACCTACAAAATACATCAGTGGACCAACCCACATAGCATCTGAAAAGAAAGCTCCTGCAAAGAGTGCAATAACAGGAAGCTTCGCACCACATGGCATGAATGTTGCCAGCATCGCAGTAGTACGGCGTTCTCTCTCATTACGGATGGTACGGCAGGCCATGATCGCCGGAATACCACATCCTGTTCCGATGATCATCGGGATAACGGATTTTCCGGAAAGACCTACACGTTTAAAGATCGGATCCAGAACTACTGTAGCACGAGCCATGTAACCGCAATCCTCTAAAAGAGCGATCAGGAAATACATAACCATTACCAGTGGCAGGAAGCCAACAACCGCACCAACACCGCCGATGATACCATCAACCACCAGTGCATACAGAAGTGGATTGGAATTCTCCATCATTCCTCCGACCCATTCCTGGAAGGTCTCGATCCAGCCAACCAGAATATCTGCCAGCCAGGTGCCAACAGTGGACTGAGAGATGTAGAATACCAGGAACATAACTGCTGCAAAGATAAACAGACCAGAAACCGGATGGGTAAGAACTGCATCAATTGCATCTCCCTTGTTCTTCTCTTTGGTCTTCACTTTACGTTTCTCTACTTCATTAACAATAGCATTCACGAATGCAAAACGTTTTCTGTCTGCAGCCTCAACTACTGTCTTATCTGTAAGATCAATATCTCCCTGCTGGTAAGGTGCTTTCTGTCCTTTACCATCCAGTTCTGCAGCAGCTTCCACCACTGCTTTTAGTCCCTGAGCTGAGCTGGCTGTCGTCTTGATGACAGGACAACCAAGCTTCTCAGCCAGGAGTTTTTCATTGATCGAAATTTCTTTTTTATCTACAATATCTGTCTTATTCAGAGCAACCACCACCGGTACTCCCAGTTCCAGTAACTGTGTGGTAAAGAAAAGGCTTCGGCTTAAGTTTGTTGCATCTACAATATTAATAATAGCATCCGGATGCTCATTCTTTACATAACCACTGGTAATAGACTCTTCTGATGTAAAAGGTGACATGGAATAGGCACCCGGAAGGTCAACTGCAACCAGTTCTTTCTTTCCTCCATAATACTGACTTTTGATCGTGCTTTCTTTTTTATCAACGGTAACTCCCGCCCAGTTGCCGATCTTCTCATTGCGTCCGGTCAGTGCATTGTACATGGTTGTCTTTCCACTGTTCGGATTACCTGTTAATGCAATTCTCATAATTGCCTCCTTAATAATAATTATCTATGTATCCCTCCACAGTGCATTAGTCGCAGCTAACTGCGAAGGATATAAAAAAGCGGAACATCCGCTCTTTTATACGTAATCATGCTAAAATCCGGTTATAGAATCTCACATCGAATCTTATCTCAGATTTCAATGACAGATGCCAGCTCTGAATCGATGTTATAGCGTCCGTCTTTAATTGAGAGCACCAGATTTTTTCTTTTTCTTGTTACCACAGTAACCGGTTCCCCGCTGTAGCATCCAAGAGAAAACAGAAATGCCTTCATCTCTTCATCATCTGTAAGGATTTCTTTGACCAGAACTTCCTTTCCGGTCTCGACATCGTTAAGTGTCATATCGCTCACCCAATCTCCTCTCATTAGTCATTCCTAACTACTTGTACTATAATCGCTACGTGGTTAGTTGTCAATAACTTTTGTTTTTTATCCTGTTTTTCAGCATTTTCATCAAATATATAACTTAAATCCATTTTGATATTTGTAAGTTATATCTAACCACATATAAGTGAAAAAGGAGTTCCGCTCACGAAACTCCTTCTCATATATTACAAACTTATCTCAATTCCGCAAATTCTTTTCCGCCTCGTTTTACCAGCCACACAAGCAGCACAGCACTCAACAAAGCCTCAAACACGGTACAGATTCCAACATAAGTCACAAATCCCATGTCCATTCCCTTCCAGAGATACAGACCTCCCATCGCTGCCACCAGAATCCAGCCGCCAAACAGTGCTACGAAGATGGAAAAGCTCTGTTTTACAGGCACCATCTCATTGGTCCATGTCAGGTTTGGGAACTTCAGACCGATGGTCAGGTCAATCAGTGCCATCATAAGCCCAAAGAGCAGTGGATACAGGACCATCAGGATCATCTGCACCGGCGTAAGCTCAAGAACAATAAGTGAAGCAAGGATTACCAGAATCATAGGAATCTCCGTAAGGAGCAGCTGAACTGACAGCTTTGCCATCAGAACCTTCACTGGGTCGATCGGCATGGACTGCAGGATCCAGAGATTTTTTCCCTCCAGAGAAACGGACGGTGCAGCCATATCATTCATAGAAGCAACAGCCCCTAATCCAAGGCAGATCAGGAACACTGCAGCTTCCGGTCCGAACACGGATCCCAGAAGATCAGCCACCATCTTTCCCTTGATCAGAATAGCCACCGCAAGTACCGGCATTATTAGCACGCCCAGACCGCAGTTCAGCATATAGGTAGGACTGGCGGTAAAGCGTCCAAACTCCTTAGCAAGAAGGGTACCAAACACGCCTCTTTTCTTAGCCGTTGTCTCCTTATATTCACGTTTGACTGCAACATCAGACACTGTAGCCAGCTTCACGAAGCTGCGGGAGATGATTCGTCCTGTCAGAAGCACCAGCGCACCACTGATCAGGAGCCAGATCAGCATAGAGATCAGGTTGCCCTGACCAACCAGGCCCAGTGAATAGACAATAAATGCTTTACCATGGATAGTATCTCCCACAAGGACAGCATTTGCCAGGAAAGAACTGATGAAGTTCTGCATTCTGAAGCAGACTATATAGTAAAGTCCCAGGAATACGACAGAAATTATAACAGTGGTAAAGCTTTTATTCTTCAGTCTGCTGCTGATCTGAGCCACCACGTATCCCAGAACACAGGACAACACCAGGATAAAGAAGGACAGGATCAGGATCAGACCGATTCCGCCAATGAGGGTTGTAACCGAAAATGTTCCCATGATCCAGTAGATGATCAAAGCAGGAAGTATGACAATTCCGGAATACATCAGTCCAAGCAGATACACATTCAGCAGTCTGGAGATCAGGATCGCATGAACCGGGATCGGCATGGCAAGAAGCATGTCATTATCCTTCGCTTTATACAGACTGGCATAGGTATTGAAAACGCTTCCGAATACACCCAGCATAAGGGCAATCATTCCCATCATCAGAAAATACAGCCAGTCCAGTTCCAGTCCAAACAGGGTTGGTCCGATCATAAGAGAAACAAACGCAAAGATTCCGCCCATAACAAAGATCATCAGAAATGCATAACCGATCAGCATTCCGATGGTTCCCGCCTTCGAGCGGGCTTTATTCTTTTTCTGATTATAGAAGTATCCTTTGAATACTTCCATCAGCTGTTTTTTAACAAGTACACCGATCATACGCTTATGCCTCGCTTCCCTGTTTTTCAGCTTCCTGATCTTCCGCCAGCTCCAGGAATACATCCTCGAGACTATCGTCTCCTTTTACTTCTTCCATGGTTCCGAAACGGATCAGATGTCCACCCTTGATAATAGCAACCTTATCACACAGCTTCTCAGCCACCTCAAGGACATGTGTAGAGAAAAAGATTGCGCCACCCTTGTCACAGTGCTCACGCATCATACCCTTCAGGATATGTGCTGCCTTTGGATCCAGTCCAACGAATGGCTCGTCCATCAGGATCAGCTTTGGATCATGGATCCAGGCAGAAATGATGGCCAGCTTCTGCTTCATACCATGAGAATAAGAAGCAATCGGCTGTGCCAGATCCTGTGTCAGTCCAAACAGATCTGCGTATTTACGGATACGTTCTTTACGAATACCAGGCTCAACCTTGAAAATATCACCCACAAAGTTCAGGTACTTGATACCACTCATGAATTCATACAGGTCCGGGTTATCCGGAATATAAGCAATTTTCTTTTTGCAGCCGATTGGGTCCGCTGCTACAGAAGTTCCATCAACCAGAATCTCTCCTTTATCAAAATCCTGGATTCCGATGATAGAGCGAAGTGTTGTGGTTTTTCCTGCGCCGTTGTGTCCGATGAAACCATAAATCTCACCAGGTGCGATATGAAGAGACAGGTTATCAACAGCTGTCTTTTCGCCAAAAGTTTTAGTCAGTTCTTTAATCTGAAGCATTTTTATTCCCTCCCTCTTAATCAGGTTGTTTATTTTTTCAGTATCAGTTTTTCAGTGTCAAATCTATCAGATTATTCTGCTTTTCAGTCTCCAACCGGCAGGCCTGTAGAAGGAATCAGCATTTTTTACTCTTTGTAAACAGCAGATAGGAATATACTGTCGGTACCAGCACCATTACAAACATCAGAATAATCATAACAATCCATCTGATTGGAAGAAATGCTCCGATGATCATCAGGATTCCACCAATTACCCAGAGACGACCTGCCAGGCGATGGGTTTTATCCCAGTTCTCCTCATCAGCAAGTGTCCATGGAAGTTTGATACCTATGGTGTAGCTCTGAGACATTTTCGGCAGATAATTTCCGATAACGGTTAAGATCACACCTACAAGCAGTTCTCCAATCAGAGCAGTATTGGTTTTCACTCCGAGACCTTCCGCCAGAGTAACAGTGCTTGCAAAGATTGCAATCACCGGAATAATCCACTGAATCAGTTTTTTGGTTTTCCCGGAAATGTTGTCATATTTCGGATCCATCTTAAGCAGAAACGGGATAATCAGATTTACAAGCACCAGTATCCCCGGAAGGACGATTGCTCCGACAAATTTTCCTGCCCAGCCATTCGCTTCTCCGTTGGCTCCCCAGTGGATGGCAATCTGATCCGGCAGTTTGTTGTAAAGAATGATTCCCGCAAGCATCGGAATCAGACAGATAATAGTAGTAATAATTGTTGTGTTTCTAATCTCATTTTTCGTCATAATTCGCACCTTCTTCATCAGTAGTATCGCCTCTATCATCCGTATCCTCTCCTCTCAGAGCACTGATCCACATCAGTACCTCTTCCAATACAGATGTATTAAGACTGTAGTAGATAAAATTTTTCTCTTTTCTCACCTTGATCAGATCCGCCTTCTTCAGGGTCGACAGGTGATGCGAGACTGTTGCAGCGGTCATATCAAATTTTTCTGCAATCTCACCCGCTGTCATACTGCCTTCCCTCAGATATCCGAGAATGGCCCGTCTGGTGGGATCCGATAAGGCTTTCATGGTTGCATTCAGGCTCATAGTCCACATCCTTTCATATGTTATTTTGAACTTCTTCTAATTAGATGTTTTTCTAATTAGATATTATTCTAAATAGTTT
>JAKSRN010000119.1 GCA_024403585.1 Lachnospiraceae bacterium
TGATAAAATGCTTAATGGAAAAGAAATAAAACTATGGAAAAGTAATAACAAACAAGGAAGTAACTATGGAAAAGAAAACAACCACCCCAGCCCTTATGATGCTGGGCTCAATGCTGATCTTTGGAACGATTGGTATCTTCAGAAGATACATTCCCCTTCCATCAGCCATGCTTGCCTGCGTAAGAGGTCTTCTGGGAGGAAGCTTTCTTCTGTTGGTGGTGCTGGCCAAAGGAAAGGGGTTTCATTGGAATCTGACAAAGAAACAGTTCCTTCTCCTGTGTGTGACAGGTGTGGCACTGGGACTGAACTGGATGCTTCTCTTTGAAGCATTCAATTATACATCCATCGCTGTAGCAACTCTTTGTTATTATATGGAGCCAACAACTGTAATTTTGTTATCACCACTTCTTTTCAAAGAGAAGCTGTCGGCAAAAAAACTTGTGTGTGTAGTGATCTCCGTGATTGGTATCGCGCTTGTTTCAGGAATTGCTGATATTGAGGGAATCACTTCCGCAGATCTGAAAGGAATTCTCTTTGGTCTGGCGGCGGCAGCTCTTTATTCTACCGTTGTGATCATGAACAAAAAGAATCCGGTGGATGATGCTTATGGTAAAACCATTGTTCAGCTCTTTGCTGCAGCAGTGGTGCTTCTTCCTTATATCCTGCTGACTGCAGATTTTGGCAGCATCAGTCTGGATGGAAGAGCATGGGTCATGATCTTGATCGTTGGTATTGTTCATACAGGTGTTGCTTACGCCCTGTATTTTGGCTGCATGCACCAGTTGAAATCTCAGACTGTTGCGGTTATGAGCTATCTGGATCCGGTATCGGCCATCTTTCTCTCAGCTATTTTCCTGAACGAGCCGCTTACTCTGCTGGTGGCGGTTGGTGCCTTTATGGTACTTGGAGCAGCATTGTTTAGTGAACTGGGACCGCTGAAGAAAAGATATTAATATATCTTAGAACTATTGGTTTTGAAGGGGATTTGTGCAGGTTTAAAGAAACCTGCCAGATATAGCACATAAAGATCACTAAGTAAATATATAGATATAGCATATATAGATCACAAAGTAAATTTATAAATACTCATGTAAAGACGAACAAACAAGGAGGACATAATTATGTTATTACACAGTATTGCAGGTATTTTTGGATTTGTAATCTGGCTTGTCATTATTCTCGCGATAGTGGCATTCCTGAGATGGAGCGGACTGAATCTTCATAAAAGCCGCTATAACAAAAAACTGGCCGGTGTATGTGGCGGAATCGGTGAGAGTCTTGGTATTGACCCAACCATAATCCGTATCATCTGGGCAGTGATCACGATTTATGGCGGAAGTGGCATTCTTGCTTATATTCTTGCATGTCTGATCCTGCCGGAAGGATATTAAACACAAGAAAGCCGAGGTATATATACTATGCCAATGGATATGAAAAAAACAAAAGATGAGATCCAATGGGAGATGGTCACCAACCGTTTCCTTTCCTATGATCAGGAGCAGATCATCAGAATCTTTGATCTGGATCATGACGAAGAGAATCTCTACATCGATTTCATGGGAAGAAGATACAGGATCGGAAGAAAAACCGGCCTGATGTTTGATGGCGATCGCCAGGCAAGTCTGGATGAGACTGTATCTGTCTATGAACTTCTGACCAATTCCGATCATAAGCCTTTTCTTACCGGAAAATGGGAATCCATCGCATCTCTCTGCACCAATACAACAGATACTTCTCTGGGAAGATATATCGATTATCTGAAACCTTTTAATGAGGATGCTGAACTGATGCAGAAAACCCTCCTGGAGATGGGGGCAGTGCCTGCGTCTAAAGGAGATGTAAGTGCTATCCTTACGATTTATCCGAACATTCCTGTATGGATCCAGTACTGGGTTGCGGATGATGAGTTCCCGGCATCGGTACAGTTCCTTTTTGACGGTGGGATTGCAGATCATTACAGATGGTCCCTGCTTTGGAACCTGATGACTATGATTACCGAC
The DNA here is from genome assembly GCA_024403585.1 of Lachnospiraceae bacterium. Lineage (GTDB taxonomy): Bacteria > Bacillota > Clostridia > Lachnospirales > Lachnospiraceae > JAKSRN01. The sequence continues at coordinate 2,001 of JAKSRN010000119.1, forward strand.
CGTATGTTAGAAACAGCCGGATTAAGCGACTGAGTGAGGAGACCAGAGTATGGCAGGCTTCTATTTTATATTTCTTCAGATTTTCTTGTCTGTGGGAATGATTCGAATTGCTTTTATGGATGTCTTTAAGTCCTCGTTTCATTATAATGGCATCAATCCTGATGGCAATCAGATCACAGAAACAGTGACAAATGCTTCCAATATGATAGACAGACTCTCTTCAAGTGGATACGGGTTTCTGCCTGTCTTGTTGATCATTCTGCTTGGAATCTCAGCGCTGACAGCCTTCCTCTCTCTTTTTCTGGGAGAGGTCAAAGTGATCACCGTTGGAAGCAAAATCGTATGGGTAGTCAGCATGCTCCTCTTTGTTGTTTGTTTTATCATGGCAGCAAAGACCGGGGCACGTTATTGAAGACGATTAGCATTCCCAAGATCGTAAAGATGCAGGAAGGAGTCAGGGGACACATCAAAATTCGGGATGCGTTTTCGAACCATTTTCTGACTCATTCATTTTGACATTACCTGCAAAAAGGATTAATATTGAACTATCTTGATTCAGGAGGAAATTATTATGGAAAATTGTAAAGCATGTTCCAACACACATCCATGTACATGCCCTCACGTAGATTGCGAGCGTCATGGACATTGCTGTGATTGTGTTGCATTTCACAGAGATGAAAAAGGCGGACTTCCAATGTGTTTTAAAGTTGCTGGGATTGAGGCTGTAGAGAAAAAAGCCTAAATTCACGCGAGCGTGCACTTGGCTCGTTGCCATCGCGTAAATTATTGAGGCAGTCAAAAACGAGTTTCGTTTTTGGCTGCCTTTTCTAGAATACATATAAAAAGTGAGGGTTTGAGTATGGCTATTGAAGTAATTAAAATTAATGACACCACCTGGCGATTTGAAGACAATGAGCGTGTTCGTTTTTTCCTGCTGACAGGCGAGGAGAAGGCACTTCTGATCGATAGCGGAATGACCGTGGAGAATGCAAGAGATCTGGCAGAAGAACTGACAGATCTGCCGCTGATGCTGATCAATACCCATGGCGATCGTGATCACGTAGCTTCCAATCACCAGTTTGATACGTTCTATATGAATCCTGCAGAGGAGGAGAATTATTATAAAGTCCAGCACATGACAGGAAACTATCTTCCGGTGGAGGATGGAGATGTGATCGATCTGGGTGGAAGACCACTTAAGATCATTGCACTTCCGGGACACACACCGGGAAGCATTGCCCTTCTGGATGTGAATGGGAAGATCCTCTTTAGCGGAGATCCTGTCCAGGACGGAATGATCTTTATGTTCGGACCTCAGAGAAATATGGATCTTTACAGAGAGTCCCTGAAAAAACTGGAAGATATGAAAGACCAGTTTGATGAGATCTATCCATCCCATGGCTCCTGTCCTGTTAAAGCTGAGCTGATCGGACAGCTCTATCTGGCATCCGGAAATCTTGCTTCCAAAGACTATCCAAGATGGCCAATGGAGTTTTTCGGAAAACCGGTGCAGTGCGTAGATGTGAAGGTGGCCAAATATCTGATCGACTGAATATATTATAGAAGAAAAGAGTAAAACATATGCGTAAAGCAGATAACAAACAATCACATTATGAACGGATGACCACCGCCAAAGAAGGACCACTGATCGTCAAGATGGCGATCCCAAGTATCGTCACCATGCTGGTTACGAATGTCTATAATATGGCGGATACAGCATTTGTAGGGAAGCTGGGAACTTCTGCCAGCGGTGCTGTTGGAATTGTGTTTGGATTCATGGGAATCCTGCAGGCAATCGGATTCCTCTTCGGACAGGGTTCCGGAAGTATCCTCTCCAGAGCATTGGGAGGGAAGGATCAGGAAGGGGCAAACAGAGCAGCCTCCACAGGTCTTTTCTTTTCAGGATTTTTCAGCATTGTAGCCATGATCCTGTGCTTTATTTTCCTGGATCCGCTGGTGCATTTCCTGGGAAGTACGGATACGATCGCTCCATACGCGAAAACCTATATTTCCTATATTCTGGTGGCGGCGCCTTTCATTGTAACCAGCTTTACCATGAATAACATTCTCCGATTTGAGGGAAGGGCACTGCTTGGCACAATGGGTCTTATGACAGGAGGTATTCTGAATATCATCGGTGATGCCATTCTTATGTTTGGCTTCCACATGGGAATTGCCGGAGCAGGTCTTTCTACCTGTATCTCTCAGATCATCAGTTTTATTATCCTTGTCAGTATGTTTGTCCGTGGTAAATCCCAGATTAAGATCGCTCCTAAATATATCCATCTGAACCTTGGCTTCTTCAGCGATATTGTGGGAACCGGTCTTCCGAGTCTGATCCGTCAGGGTCTTAACAGTCTGGCTGTTATTGTCCTGAATATGGAAGCTGCCGTCTATGGAGATGCGGCTATTGCAGCCATGAGTATTGTCTCCAGGATCGTCTTCTTTGTATTTTCCATCTCACTGGGAGTGGGACAGGGATACCAGCCCGTGTGCGGCTTTAATTATGGAGCAAAGAAATATGACAGAGTGAGAAATGCCTTCCGTTTTTCTTTCGTGGTAGGAGAATGTGCCATGATCCTGCTTTCAGGAATCGCATTCTTCTTCTCAGGAAATCTGATCGGGATCTTCAGGGATGATCCCCTTGTTATAGAGATCGGAACCAGAGCCCTGCGTCTGCAGCTCTTCTCCCATCTGGCCACCCCATTGTGTGTCGTGACAGAGATGACCCTGCAGAGTACAGGAAGAAAATTACAGGCTTCTCTTTTGTCTTCTTTGAAGAGCGGAGTGATCTTTATCCCGCTGCTTCTGTTCCTGGCAGCAGTCAGAGGCTTGAGCGGAATTCAGGAGGCGCAGCCATTGACAAATGTTCTTGTATTGCTGCCGTCGCTCTATTGCATGTTCCGCTTCTTCCAAAGTCTCAATGACACAGGAACTGAGCATAAAGAATGATAGAATACAGGATGGATGATAGATTCCAGACTATATCAACAATGGATATCGTCAGAATGAAGAATACCCGTCAGAATGCAGGACGGTGGAAAGGATAAGAATATGACACAATACGAAAGAATGGTCGCAGGCCTCATCTACGATCCCGGCGATGAAGAAATCCTGGCTGAGCAGATGCCCTATGGTGAGAAACTCTGGGCCTTCAATCAGCTGAAACCTTCCCAGATGGAAGAGAAAACAAAATATATGAAAGAAGTATTTGCAGAGTGCGGCGAGAATAATTATATCGAGCTGCCGTTTCGCGCAAACTGGGGCGGACATCATCTGCATTTTGGAAGTGGCATCTATGCCAATTTCAATCTGACCGTTGTGGATGACGGCCACATTTACGTGGGAGACAAAGTAATGTTTGGTCCTAACGTAACCATCGCCACAGCAAACCATCCGCTGGATCCGGAACTGCGCGGAAGAGGACTCCAGTACAACAAGGATGTCCATATCGGAGAGAATGCCTGGATCGGCGGCAACACCCTGATCGTTCCCGGCGTAAAGATCGGGAAGCATGCTGTCATCGGCGGTGGAAGTGTCGTTACAAAAGACATTCCTGACAATGTGATCGCTGCAGGAAATCCATGTCGTGTGATTCGCGAAGTAGGAGAGCATGACAGAGAGTACTTCTACAAAGATGAGAAGATCGACTGGGAAAATCTGATCACGCATAAGCATACCCCTTCCTCGATGTCGTGAGACATAGGGAGGGGTAAAAGGGGGATGCTTATGTCAGGAGGAGTCAAAGCTCCTCCTGACAAAGCTGCGTAGCAGCTGCGTGATCATGAGCATGAAGCAAAGCGGAGAGACATGTCCGCTTTGCTTGAGATAAAGAGAGAATCATGAGCATAAAGAAAAGTGGAGAGACATGTCCGCTTTTCTAGAGAGAGTAAAGTGGTCTGCATGTGCAGACCTGCTGATAGAGGAGGATTACTATTATGGCAAAAATAACTTTTATGGGTGCAGGTTCCACC
>JAKSRN010000012.1 GCA_024403585.1 Lachnospiraceae bacterium
GCTTATGCGTGATCAAACTCTCAGATGTTTTCTGATTGTAAAGATACATCCAAGGAAACCAATTCCCATTCCAAGTACAAGACCTACCGGAACGAGAACAACAAATACTCGGTTTGCCGGAAGAAGTCCGTTCATGATGCCGTCAAGCACGCTGAATCTCTGAAGGATGTATTTAACAGCCTGATTGTAAAGGATATACAGAATACTCAGTGGAATGATCGCACCGATCAGACCAATCAGAATACCTTCAAGAATGAATGGCAGACGAACGAATGTATTTGTTGCACCAATCAGTTTCATAATACCGATCTCTTCTTTACGAACAGAGATACCTACTGTTACTGTATTATTGATCAGGAAGATGGAAACAGCCAGCAGGATCAGAATTACAATAATAGAAATTGTTGCGATCAGTCTGTTAACTGTACTGAGTGTCTGGGAAGCCTGCTGTGAGCGGTTTACCATTCGAACACCCGGAATTGTTTCAATAAATTTAACCACTTCATCCTGGTTCTCAATCTCATCCAGATATACTTCATAGTGAGCGGAGTTTGCCAGTGGGTTATCCTGATTGTTTTTAAAACCTTCTGCTGCATTTTCATTGCCCTTGAAATACTTCTCAGAGAAGGATTCCCATGCTTCATCAGCAGAAACATATTTACAATCTGTTACTTCTTCTCTGTTCATGATCTGCACACCGATGGAATCCATGGACGCCTGATCAAGATTTTCCTCGAAGAATACAGTGATACCTACATTTGTCTCAACGTTTTTCAGAATGTAATTGAAGTTCATTACAATAGAGAAAAACAGACCAAACAGGAAGATGCAGGCTGTCATGGTTGCAATAGATGCAATAGAAAACATACGGTTTCTTCCGATGTTTTTAATTCCCTGTCCGGCGCTATAACCAATCGTACTAATCCTCAACGTAAACACCTTCTTTTTCGTCGCTGATTATGACGCCTTTCCTTAAGCGAATTACACGCTTTCTCATCTCGTTTACAATTTCTCTGTTGTGAGTTACGACCAGGACGGTAGTACCTCTTGCGTTGATCTCTTCCAGAAGACGCATGATCTCGATTGAGTTTTTCGGATCAAGGTTTCCTGTTGGCTCATCTGCCAGCAGAATATCCGGATGATTTACAAGAGCTCTTGCAAGAGCAACTCGCTGCTGCTCACCACCTGAGAGCTCTTTTGGTCTGGAACGATATTTATTCGCAAGACCTACCAGAGTCAGTACCTCAGGAACACGTTTTTTGATAATGCGGCTTGGCTTCTCAATAACGCGCTGGGCAAAAGCAACATTCTCATAGATATTTCTGTCTTTTAAAAGACGGAAATCCTGGAACACTACGCCTACACCACGACGATATTTTGGAACTTTTCTTCTCGGAAGAGTGGACAGATTGGTTCCGTTGACTGTGATCGTGCCGGATGTAGCGTCAAGTTCTTTCAAAAGCAGTTTGATCAGTGTGGATTTACCTGAACCACTGTCACCTACGATGAATACGAACTCACCTTTGTCAATGTGTAAGGTCATATTGTTGATCGCAGGCTGAGCCTTAGGATCATAACTCTTACTGACACTTTCTAAAGTAATCATTCTATTCCTCCATTTTTGTTTGAAGACCAGAAAATCTGTTTAGAAATCCATAGTCTCCATATATTTCATATAGCGAACTACCATCAGGGCAATCTTGAAGGTAATCGCATCCTCAAACACGCGGAGATCCAGACCGGTTGATTTCTGTAATTTATCCAGTCTGTACACCAGTGTGTTTCTGTGAATATAAAGCTGTCTGGATGTCTCAGAGACATTCAGATTGTTTTCAAAGAATTTGTTGATGGTTGTGAGAGTTTCCTCATCAAAATCATCAGGGGACTTGTTTGCAAAGATCTCTTTGATAAACATCTTGCAAAGTGGAATTGGCAGCTGATAGATCAGTCGACCGATTCCAAGTGAACTGTAAGCGATGATATCCTTCTCAGAGAAGAAGATCTTACCTACATCCAGTGCCATTCTGGCTTCTTTATAGGATCTGGATACCTCTTTCAGTTCTTTTACAATTGTACCGTATGCGATGTAAGTCTTATGGTCACCGTCACGTCCAACTGCCTCAAGAATAGAAGCTGCAATACTGTTTGCCTGAGCATATCCCTCACCAGGTGCCAGTTCTTTTACAACAATAATGCTTTTCTCGTCAACTGCAGTGATAAAATCTCCGGATTTATTACCAAAAAGATTCTTGATATTCTCAATGGATCCCTGATCCCTGTCAGGACTTGCTTCCAGAATAAATACTACTCTCTGAGCGTCGGAATTGATGCGCAGCTTTTTAGCACGGTTATAAATATCCACCAACAGAAGATTATCCAGCAGAAGATTCTTAATAAAGTTGTCTTTATCAAAACGCTCTTTATATGCAGTCAGAAGACCCTGCAGCTGGAAAGATGCCATCTTTCCTACCAGGTAACACTCATCCTCGTCTCCTCTGGCGATCAGAATGTACTCCAGCTGATGCTCGTCATAGACTTTAAAGAAATGATAATTCTTAATAGTCTGAGTATCTGCCTGAGACTGTGCAAAATTTGTCACCTCAGACTGTGTCACTTCTGAATCGGTGAAGGTTGATACCAGTACTTTACCTTCCACATCAAGAACTCCGAGATCTGTTTTTGTAATATTTTTTAAACCTTCAATTGTGCTCTGAAGAATCTGGTTTGATATCATATTCCCTTCCCTCCATGGTATATTTTGCTCAAAACTTATGGATATTTTACACTAATATGCACCAAAATGGAAGAGAAAACTAGTCAATTTCCTCATTGCGGTATTTTGCTGCCATTCTTTTAAAGGTACTTTTTTTAAGCAGAGTGCTGAACCAGGTGTTTTTTATGCCTGCTTCATTCTGTATATTGATATGTTCTCCGAGACAGATCCATATCTTACCATTGATCTTCATCTTGTTTTCCAGCAGAAATCCCGACTGGGAAAATCCCTGTAACCCGGATATGATCACGTCCGCTCCGCTTCCGTTGATCTCATTCACGATCCAGTCTGCAGATCTTTCATCTCTTGCAATTCCTGAAGCCTTGCCCCGAATTATGATATCAGGATATGTCTCCTGAACATAGGTTGTCAGAGCGTCAACCTCCTCATCACTTTCTCCTAACAGGAAGAAGGTATGTCTGTTACTGATCAGCTTCCAGAACATTCTTGCAATAAAGTCGTTTTCTTTCGTCTCTTCATAGATCTGTCCACTGTTAATACCTGCGGCCTCCAGTACTTCCAGTTCCCCGACCACACTCAGGTCCAGCTGTTCGAGATACTCTCTGTGAACCGGATCCTCCGCAGCAATGAGAAGCGCATTCATGGTGATTATGCCGACAGTATTGAGAGAATCGGTACGCAGAAAATCCGCAATGCGCTGCATAGCAGTCTCAACATTCATATGATCAATGCTAATTCCTAACACTTCTACTTTGTCATTCATCAGAACCAATCTCTCCCATTCTATCCCATAGTATGCAATAGTATAGCAGAACAGTATTAAAAATGCAACCAGCGACTTTCCAGAACGAGACGAAACTCACGCCGCGAGTTCCACTCGTTCGCGGGCAGTCGCCAAATCCATGCAGGCATGCACTTGGCTCGTTGCCTTCGCGTAAAAGCAAAAGAGGGCAGAATAATAAATTCCACCCTCATTTCGTACTATAGCATATTTTCCATTGAAATTCAAGATAAGCATCAAACCTCAAACATGAGATCACCATAAGATGGCATTGGCCATACATTTTTATCCACCATTGTCTCAAGACGGTCAATTGGTGCACGAAGGTTTGCCATAGCAGGAGTTACCATATCATGATAATATCTTGCTCTTGCCTCACCTTCCGGAACCTTCAGAGCCTCCTCACCCAGACGGTTCAGTTCTTTCAGTGCCTTCTGCGCTTCAACCAGTTCAAGACTGATGTTTCTTAACAGTTCTTCCTGTACAGACACCAGATCCACACCGGCTGCTTTCACAGCAATAACAGCATCTGCCAGTGTTTTTGTATAGCTGATCACTGCAGGGATAATCTGTTTCGCTGCAATGTTCACCATAGCTCTCGCTTCAATATTGATTGTCTTGGAATAGTTCTCATATTTTACTTCCTGACGTGACAGAAGCTCTGTTTTGCTGAAAACCCCATATTTCTCAAACATGTTGACATTAATGTCTCTTGTCAGCTCTGGAACCGCATCCACCATGCAGGTGATATTTGGAAGTCCTCTGCGCTCAGCCTCAGCGATCCATTCTTCAGCATAGCCATTGCCATTAAAGATGACTCTTCTGTGCTCGATGAAGTTTCTCTGAACCAGGTCATGAACTGCCTGTTCAAAATCCTCAGCCTTCTCCAGCTCATTGCAAGCCTCATCAAATGCCTCTGCCGCAATCGTATTCAGAACAACAGTAGACTCCGCAATGGAATCTCTGGATCCAACCATACGGAACTCAAATTTATTTCCTGTGAATGCAAACGGGGATGTTCTGTTACGATCTGTTGCATCCTTGCTTACACCGGCAATACTCTTAACACCGGTATCCAGAGTACCACCCTTCAGGCTGTGGGTAGCATTACCCTTGGCAACAAACTGCTCCACAACATCTTCCAGCTGCTCACCCAGGAATATAGAGATGATGGCTGGCGGTGCCTCATTCGCACCAAGACGATGATCATTACCAGGATCAGAAGCAGATTCTCTTAAAAGTCCTGCATGGATATCTACTGCTTTGATGATGCAGGACAGAGTCAGCAGGAACTGAATATTCTCATGAGGTCTTTTACCAGGATCCAGCAGATTGATGCCATCATCTGTTGTAAGAGACCAGTTGTTGTGTTTACCGGAACCATTGACACCTGCGAATGGTTTCTCATGCAGCAGACACTTCATACCATGACGGCTGGCAACTGTTTTCAGGGTCTGCATAATGATCTGGTTGTGATCTGCAGCTACATTGGCTTCCGCATAGATTGGAGCCAGTTCGTGCTGAGCAGGTGCAACCTCATTGTGCTGGGTCTTTGCAGATACGCCCAGTTTCCACAGTTCGATATTCGCATCCTTCATAAATGCTGCAATTCTCTGACGGATTACACCGAAATAATGGTCATCCATCTCCTGTCCTTTTGCAGGCATGGATCCGAAAAGAGTTCGAGCTGTATAGATCAGGTCTTTTCTCTTTTTAAATTTCTCGGCATCAACCATAAAATACTCCTGTTCAGCACCTACAGATGGCGTAACTTTATTGGAAGTTGTATTACCGAAAAGTCTTACAAGACGAAGGGCCTGTTTATTGATTGCTTCCATGGAACGAAGAAGCGGAGTCTTCTGATCCAGTGCCTCACCTGTATAAGAGCAGAAGGCAGTCGGAATGCAGAGGGTTGCTCCCGCAGCATCCTGGCGAACAAAAGCCGGTGATGTACAATCCCATGCAGTATAACCTCTTGCCTCGAAGGTAGCACGAAGTCCTCCTGACGGGAAAGAGGAAGCATCAGACTCACCTTTGATCAGTTCCTTACCGGAAAAGCTCATCAGAACCTTACCATTTGGCATAGGTGCAGTGATAAAGGAATCATGTTTCTCAGCAGTAAAGCCGGTTAATGGCTGGAACCAATGTGTAAAATGTGTAGCGCCTTTTTCAATTGCCCACTCTTTCATCTCATGTGCAATAACATCAGCGGTCTCAAGATCCAGTTCTCCACCTTCTTTAATTACATTTTTCAGCTTAGCATATACCTTCTTAGGCAGGCGCTCCTGCATAACGGTATCATTGAATACATTTTCGCCAAAAATTTTTGCAACGTTTGCATACTCTCCCACGGTTTTTGTTCCTCTCTTTAAATCTCAAAACGGGCATTCTACCTAAGCAGAATGCCCGAATCATAGTTTTCTAGACATGCGTTAACTGAAATTAACATACCCTAATTTCTTTAAAAATGCAAGCAATGGAATAAAAACATCAGGTATTTCGTGATATTTTCTAATTTTCAAAGCAATCCCATATACTTTTACATGAAACTAACAAAATTCAAACGCTGTTTTCTGTTGCAGATCACAACCTCTTTATGATCGCCTCCGCGCTCTCCATCCATGGTCCAGGAAACCTCATGCTCGCTGGTGAATGTGATCCTCTCAGTCTGGAACTTCTCCACCAGAGGGGAGGAACTGTCACCCATGAACATAGATGTCAGAATCTCACTGAGCTCTTTTGGATTCGTTGGGCTATGTACAAGTGTAACCTCCAGAAGTCCATCATCCAGCTCGACATTGTCTCCGGTAAGATTCTTCAAACCACCAATGGACTTTGCATTGCTGACCATTCCGTAAGCAAAATTGCCTTCACCGGAATATTCCTTCGATTCGATCTTCATATGGAGGGCAGGGATATTCCATACCTTCTTAGCAGCTTCCAGCACATACGCCACATGACCCAGGGAATTCTTCATACCCTGATCTGTCTCGTAGGATACCTCTGTAAACATACCAAAGGCAGCAACATAAACAAAGTTTTTATCATTGAATCCACCGATATCGCAAGGGAAGAGATGCCCGTTCACAATACGGTTTGCAGCTTCCAGCATATCTTTCGGAATAGAAAGACTGCTTCCAAAATCATTGGTACTTCCGGATGGAATATAACCGATCGGAACATCACAATTAGACTCCATCATACCATTTACAACTTCATCAAGAGTACCGTCTCCGCCGCTTGCCACTACCAGATCATACTCTTCGCCATGCTCTCTTGCAAAGAAACGTGCATCACCGGACTTCTGTGTCGGATGTACGGTAACCAGATAATCTGCCTTTGTAAAGATGTCAATAATATCAACCAGATGGGTGCGAATCAGTCCTTTACCGGATCTTGGATTATAGATAAATAATAAATTCTTCATAATACAGTTCACTCCGAATCATCAGCATTGTCGTCATATGAAAATATAATATTTTCCTAACAGTACTATTCTAGCAGATTTCAAAAAAACCCGCCACAATCGTGACGGGTTTTTTACGCACTTTATAAAAGTTTTAGATTAAACCAGCTCAATCAGTACTTCCATAGCTGCATCACCTTTACGTGGTCCGATCTTTACGATACGTGTGTAACCACCGTTACGGTCAGCATATTTTGGAGCGATCTCATCGAACATTTTAGCTACCATATCAACTTCTTTAGTGTTTTTCTTTTTACCTTTGTTAGAAGCTGGAACCTCTGTTACAGGGTAGAAAACTTTCAGCATCTGATGACGAGCATGCAGTCTGGAAGGAGCATCTTTTTTGATCTCTTTCTGTACTTCCTCGTATACAGTTACTTTCTTGCCATCTTTCACTTCTTTAACGCGTTTTCCTTCAGCATCTTTTTTAGCAACTTTAGCTGTTACAGTAACAGTCTCAAAGTTGTCTTTCTCACGTACAGCCATAGCGATCATGCTCTCAGCGATCTTGCGGATCTCTTTAGCTTTTGTCTCTGTTGTACGGATAGATCCGTGGTAAAGAAGGTTTGTAACCTGGTTTCTAAGCAGAGCTTTTCTCTGTCCGGAAGTTCTTCCTAATTTTCTGTATTTAGCCATTGTATATATCCTCCATTCGTGGGACAGAATCCACATGCTTCTTTGGGCTTACTGGGACCCCGCCATATTAAATCCACTCAGGAATGAAGCGCCACGCTTCTTTGGACTTACTGACACTCCATCTGAGTTAATAATTAATTTGAATTACTGCTCCTCACTTGGGCTAAGCTGAAGACCAAGCTCTTTCAGTTTTGCGAGTACCTCTTCGAGAGATTTACGTCCAAGGTTACGAACTTTCATCATATCGTCTGAAGTCTTGTTGCAGAGCTCCTCTACAGTGTTGATTCCAGCACGTTTCAGACAGTTGTAAGAACGAACAGACAGCTCAAGCTCATCGATGTTCATCTCAAGAACTTTGCCCTTCTGATCATCCTGAACCTCGATCATAACCTCTGCTGTTTTAGCATTCTCTGAAAGATCGATGAACAGTTTCAGATGCTCACTGAGTACTTTTGCAGCAAGGCTGACAGCCTCATCTGGATCAAGAGTACCTTTTGTGTAAACATCCAGTGTTAATTTATCGTAATCTGTAATCTGACCAACACGGGTGTTCTCTACAGTCAGATTTACACGCTCAACCGGTGTATAGATTGCATCAACTGCGATCATACCGATCGGAATATCGTCTGACTTGCCCTTGTCAGCGCTTACATATCCACGACCTTTTGTAATGGTCAGTTCCATGTACAGTCTGCTGTCAGGACCACCGTTTAAGGTAGCGATCACCTGATCCGGATTCATGATCTCGATATCCGCATCAACCTGAATATCAGAAGCTTTTACAACTCCTTCGCCCTCGAACTCAATGTAAGCAACTTTAGCTTCATTGGTCTCGCTGCTGTTCTTGATTGCAAGATTTTTCAGGTTCATGATGATCTCTGTTACGTCTTCTTTCACTCCCGGAATGGAACTGAACTCATGAAGAACACCATCAATTTTTACCTGGCTTACAGCTGCGCCCGGCAGAGAAGAAAGCATGATTCGACGAAGAGAGTTACCCAGTGTAGTACCATAACCACGCTCCAGTGGCTCTACCACGAATCTACCATACTTCTTGTCTTCAGAAATTTCTGTGATCTCAATTTTTGGTTTGTTAAAATCAAACACTCTATGCCCCTCCTTTTTGGGAAAAATGAAAACCGAGGGTTATCTAGTCAGATTATTTAGAATACAGCTCGACGATAAGCATCTCGTTAACTGGTACATCAATTACCTCACGAGAAGGAACCTCTTTAACAGTACCCTGCATTGTCTCCTGGTTAACATCTAACCACTCTGGAACAAGACGAGCACCTGTTACATCGAGGATATCTTTGTAACGCTGAGATCCTTTTTTGTTCTCTTTGATCTCGATTACATCACCAGCTTTAACCTGGTAAGATGGAATGTTAACAAGTTTGCCGTTTACGAGAACGTGTTTGTGATCAACGATCTGTCTAGCCTCTTTACGAGTTCTAGCGAATCCAAGACGGAAGATAACGTTGTCAAGACGAAGCTCAAGCATAGCCATCAGGTTAGCACCTGTCTGTCCAGCCATACGATCAGCTCTCTCGTAGTAGTTACGGAAAGGTTTCTCCAGAACGCCATAGATGAATTTAGCTTTCTGTTTCTCTCTCAGCTGAAGACCGTACTCAGAAATTTTTCTGCTTGCTCTTTTAAGCTGACGAGTGGATTTTTTGTCAATTCCAAGATATACAGGATCCAGACCAAGGGATCTGCATCTTTTAAGAACCGGTGTTCTATTTACTGCCATAATAATGACCTCCTGTTAAAATTAGACTCTTCTACGTTTTGGTGGGCGGCATCCGTTGTGAGGAACTGGTGTTACATCACAGATGCTTGTTACTTCAAGGCCAGCAGCTGCCAGTGCACGGATTGCTGCCTCACGTCCTGAACCTGGTCCTTTAACGAATACTTCAACACTCTTAAGGCCATGGATTAATGCAGCCTTTGTAGCAGTCTCTGCAGCCATCTGAGCTGCGTAAGGAGTAGATTTTCTTGAACCTCTGAAGCCCAGGCCACCAGCGCTTGCCCAAGAAAGAGCATTACCCTCTGTATCAGTCAGAGTAACAATTGTATTGTTGAAAGAAGACTGAATGTGTGCCTGACCGCGTTCAACGTTTTTCTTAACACGACGTTTTGTCGTTTTCTTTGTAACTTTAGCCATAAAAAAACTAACCTACACTTTCCAAATTATATGAATACTTAATCTTTTGTACTATGATGATCCTGAGATCATCCAGTCTGCTATGCAGCAGATCTATTATTTCTTCTTGTTTGCAACAGTTCTCTTTGGACCTTTGCGTGTTCTAGCATTAGTCTTTGTTTTCTGTCCACGAACAGGAAGTCCTTTTCTATGTCTGATTCCTCTGTAGCATCCGATCTCCTGCAGACGTTTGATGTTCATTGCAACTTCACGTCTCAGATCACCCTCTACAAGCTGAGTCTCATCGATTACTGCAGCGATTTTCTTAACTTCATCGTCTGTCAGATCTCTTACACGTGTGTCAGGATTAACTCCTGCATCTTTAAGAATACGCATGGAAGATGTTCTTCCGATTCCGTAGATATAGGTCAGACCGATCTCTACGCGTTTGTCTCTTGGTAAATCTACACCGCTAATACGAGCCATGTACTTTTCCTCCATTTACAAATTTAATATTTTCTCAATTGGGATGCCGGTATGATGCATCCAGCCGCATTCTCAGCGACCTTTCTCTTTTCACGTCCGCTTCTGGACCGAAAGAGTATTAAGCAATATTATAAGGGATGTCACGCTCTGGCGTACATCCGCCGGAGGTTTCCTGACGCAGCCGGTCAGGTCTCACTTTATAATATTAACAGTACATAAACATGGGGTTGTTTGACGGATTAACCCTGACGCTGTTTATGTTTTGGATTCTCACAAATGATACGGATGCTTCCTTTTCTCTTGATAACCTTGCATTTCTCGCAGATCGGTTTAACAGATGATCTTACCTTCATTGTGAATCCTCCTTTCTTGAAACTGTGCCTCAATTTTACTGTTACCGTTGTTTGCTCTCTCATATCACTCGGATGGGTTAGTCCGGTGCGGTAATCTGCAACTAAAATTCCGCACAACGAGCCGAAACGCGCTATGCGTGTTTCGCTCTTCGCGAATAGTCGCCAAATCCACACAAGCGTGCACTTGGCTCGTTATTTTCGCGCAAAAATAGAGCGCACAAACGTACGCTCTAAAGTATAGCACCAGTATTCCTGTTTTGCAAGTTTTTTCTACTGTTTTTTTTCAAGTACAATCACTCACCCGGATGCTTCAGTTCCCGTGTATTTTTCTCCACCAGTTTCCTTGGAATCATGATCTGGTGTCCACATCCCATGCATTTCAAACGGAAGTCAATACCAACTCTCAGGATCTCCCATTCTGAGCAGCCGCACGGATGTGCTTTCTTCATACGTACAATGTCACCCACCTGATACACTGTCATAATCCGTTTCCTTTCTTTACTCTGTCTCCCACACTTCTTGTCCGGGATCACCTACAGCTCTTCGCCTTCCCTGTTCTATCAGAAAAACGAACATGCAGCCAAAGGTCTCTCTGCATCTCACGGTTCCTCGCTCCGGATCCCCTGCACTACCAGTCTGGCAGTGCCTTCTGCAGCTGCACAGGTAGATAAGGTTACCAGTCTGCAATCTGAGGAAATTTCCGGCAGATTGTTGTTTTCAATAGATGCTATAGCCGAAACCTCATTCAAATAGGTAACGTATGCTTCATCCGGCTGTTCGAACACTGTATATGTATCACTTCCGGCTTCCGTATAGCGTATATCCAGCATCTGGTATTTTTTATCTCCTTCCGGAGTCAGGATCCAGAATACAGGATTCTTCTTATAAAGATCATCCTGAAGGAGCAGCTTCAGTTTACCAAACATCGTTTGATTCTTCATACTGTGTCCGTAGATGATGGTATGCGGATCCTGGAAAGGATGTTGTATTTCTGCATCTATAAAGATACTTCCGGCAAAATTCTCTGTGCCTTCAAATGTTCTGTGCAGATACCAGTCATTATCTTCCCCCTGAACAACGGGATAGCTGAGGTCCAGAACAGGGATGTAAAGCCAGCAGACAAGATCCGGGTTAATGATCTGAAGATTCCTGAAATCTACGGAAACAGGACATCTTTCCGCTTTCTTTTCCTTTGGCTTATCTGTATCGACTTCTTCACTCTCTGTTTCGGCCTCATTGTTTGGATCTTCAGGCACCTCTTCTTTTCGCTCTGTAGTATAGCTCTTCAGAAGATCATATTCGTTTTCACTCTGCTTATAGTCCAGCGTGATGGTAATCAGTTTATAGAGGGATACTCCCATAATCAAAAGACAGATCAATATCAGAATGGGAAAAAGCAGATTTTTTCTCTTCGATCTCCGTCTATTCATAACTTACAGTCTCCTTTTAATCTCCTGTTTAGTCAGTTCATGAGAATTATAATAACCCCTATCAGCTTTGTCAAGCCAGATACTTTACTGTAATACCTGTGTCGTGTTATGATACTTACAGTTGATAAGACAGCTGTAAAGCTAACTATATTTGGCAGGAGGTACAGAATTTCAATGGAACATAAACCAGAAGGAACAAAACGCAGAGAAACCCTGGTTTCTCTTCTGCAGAACGCAGAAAAACCATTGTCAGGAACCATGCTTTCCAAAAACCTGGGGGTAAGCCGTCAGGTTATTGTCCAGGACGTTGCATTATTACGTGCAGCAGATTTTGATATACTTTCAACTCCACGTGGCTATGTTCTCTATCAAAAAGAACAGACCGTCTTCAGCCGCCGCTTTAAAGTAAAGCATTTTACAGAGGAGCTTGAAAACGAATTGAATCTGATTGTTGACCAGGGAGCTGAAGTTGTGGACGTCGTCATCGATCATCCGATCTATGGTGAGATTCATGGCAATCTTGGAATCAGCAGCCGACGTGAAGTACAGGCCTTCCTCCTGCGTGTCCAGAAGCAGAAAGGAATCCCTCTTCTTGAAATGTCCGGCGGCCTTCACTACCATACAGTTATCGCCGATCAGGAAGAAGTCCTGGATGAGATTGCAGAAGAACTGAAAAAAGCCGGCTATCTCATGGAGTAAATCATGTTATCAGAAAAAAGACTATTATATATAGAAGAAACCGCTCAGAATCTTTCGGATTGGATCATACAACATCGACGTAATCTCCATAAAATACCCGAGACAGCATGGACGGAAACAAAAACAACTGCTTACTTGAAGAGCGAACTTCAGTCGCTGGGATTTACAATTGTATCCGGCAAAAATGTTGCCAGCCACAACACCGGGCTGGTCGCAGAGCTTTCCAGTGGATCACACCCTGTAACAGTGCTTCGTTTTGATATAGACGGTTTGTCAGTTACAGAAGAAACAGATCCGAATCATGTTCCTGCCAGAGAGCATTTTCATTCCGAACACGAAGGACGTATGCATGCCTGTGGACATGATGGCCATATGGCAATCGGTCTTGCTGTGGCAAAGATTTTATCAGACATGAGAGATTCTCTTCATGGAACTCTTCGCCTGATCTTCCAGCCTGCTGAAGAGGGTTGCATGGGTGCTCGGGAAGTAGTGGCTCAGGGCTGGCTTGCGGATGCTGATTATTTTCTCGCAGGTCATATTGTCGGAAGAGACTACGGCCAGACATCCACCGGCCCTTCTGATTGTGTAACCGGTGTAAGCGGTTCTTTGGCCACTTCTAAGATCAATGCTGCATTCAACGGGACTTCCTGCCATGGTGCCTGTCCTGAGAATGGTGCATCCGCCATCTCCGCTTTATGCAGTGCTGTACTTTCTCTTAATGGAATTCCGAGAAACAGTAGCGGTGCTACCATGATCAACATTGGCCGGATCTCAGGCGGTGAAGGACGTAACATCGTATCTGCCCATGCTTCCATGGAACTGGAAGTACGTGGTGAAACTACAGAGCTGAACCAATATATGGAGGACCAGGCACTTCGGATCATAGACGCTTCTGCCACTGTATACGGTCTGACAGCAGACATAGAGATTCAGGGAAAAGCACCTTCTCTTGTGTCCTCAGATGATCTGCGCGAACAGATCAATTCCCTTCTTGGAAACTTCCGTCATATCCGAATCTCTGAAAAGGGAGAACGTTTTAAAGCCAGCGAAGATGCGGCTCTCATGATGGAAGAAACTAAAAAGCACGGGGGAAAAGCTGTTTTCATGCTGTTTCCTTCCGACACTACCGCACCACTCCATAGTCAGAATTATGACTTTGATGAGTCCATTCTTTGGAAAGCTGCTACTGTCATCAGCTGTGTTGTAACAGATCTGATGAGTTGAATACAATATAAGAATAATACAAAAGGGGATTGCCATACGGCAATCCCCTTTCCAATATACTTCTTAAAAACTATGATCAGAAATATGTATTAAGCAAGCTTCTCGTATGCAGCAACAACAGCATCGATAATCTTCTCATCTGTGATCTGAGAAATCTCAGCAAATGCTGCTTTAACACCCATCTCTGCGATCTTAGCCTGAAGCTCAACACTCTGTTTGTCATCTGGGTTGTTGTAACGAAGTGCTGCAGCAACACCGATGATCAGATGATCTACAGGAAGACCGAAGCCTACTGCTGTCATCAGAGGTTTGATCAGACGATCTGTTGGGCTGAGTTTTCTAAGTGGCTCACGTCCTACACGTGTAACATCATCCTGAAGATATGGGTTTTTGAAACGGCTGATGATCTTCTCGATGTATGCAGCATGTTTGTCTGCATCAAATCCGTGTTTAGCGATCAGACCAGCACCAGACTCTTTCATTGCTTTAGAAACGATTCCGAAGATTGCCTCGTCAGCAATTGCTTTATCGATTGTAGGAATTCCGCGAAGAGTTCCAAGATAAGCTGTGATGCAGTGTCCTGTGTTCAGAGTGAACAGTTTACGCTCGATATATGCCTCAAGATTATCAACCAGAGTCATTCCTTTGATCTCAGGAATCTCGCCTTTGAATCCACATTTCTCAACGTCCCACTCAAAGTACTCTTCTACTACTACGTCGATGAAGTTCTCGCTCTTAACAGGAGGAACGATTCTGTCAACTGCACAATCAGGGAAACCAACATACTCATCTGCATATGCTTTTCCGGCATCACTCAGGTTGTCATAAACAGCTTTTTTCAGCTGAGATGTTCCGCGGATTGCGTTCTCACATGCGATAAAGTTCATTGGCTCTTTGATGCCTTTCTCTGCACGAAGCTCGATAGCTTTAGCCATTGTTGGAGCAACACGTGGAAGAATAACCAGACCAACTGCAGTTGTAACGAGATCTGCATCTGAAATTGTCTCGATACATGCCTCTGTAGTTGAGTTTACACCACTGATGTTCTCGATTTTCTGATCTTCACAAGTAACATCCATTACATGAACTGTAAAAGTTTTGTCCTCATTGATCTTGTCGATTACTTTATCAACAACATCTGCGAATACAACATGATAGCCTGCCTGGCTAAGAAGTGTACCGATAAATCCTCTACCAATGTTACCTGCACCAAACTGAATTGCTTTCTTCATATTCTAGTTCCTCGCTCTTTTTGTTTTAATCATGAGCGGACAGTCAATCGACTGCCCGCCCGTAAATAGTTGCTTCTTATATATAATTATAATTAGCAGAATGTTTTAAGAATTTTCTGTACGTCAGAAGTTGTTTTCAGCTCCTCAAGAAGGTCCTCATCCTCAATTGCCTCAGAGATGTTTGCGAGAATATCAAGATGCTCATCGCCAACACCTGCGATACCAATTACAAGCTGTGCCTTCTCATCACCGAAGTCAACACCTTCCGGATACTGCATAACTACAATACCGGATTTTTTAACAGTACCTTTAGCTTCTGATGTACCATGAGGAATAGCAACACCCATTCCCATGTATACGGATGCGATTTTCTCACGCTGCTCCATAGCTGGAACATATGCAGGATCAACGTATCCAAGACTAACCATCAGTTCACCGGCAGCTTTGATTGCCTCAAATTTTCCTACAGGTGCAAGTCCTACTTTAACTCCAGCCTCAACGAGTTCAGCTTTTCCGGATTTTTTTGCAGGTGCAGCAGCCTGTGCAGCCGGTTCTACCGGCGCGCTCCCGTTGGCAACGGCTTTCAACTCCTCGTAGAATGCATCAAGGTTAGGATCAGCGAGGAAGTTAGCAAGTGTTACGATTCTTGCCTGTGGAGCAGATTTTCTAGCTCTGTCAGCCAGGATACCCTGACAAACAACTACGTTAGCATCTGCTGGTACTGTATCAACAGATGTGTTTGTTACTGTGATTCCAAGACCAAGGTCCTGAATTCTCTTACGGAATTTTGTAGCACCCATTGCAGAAGATCCCATTCCGGCATCACATGCAAAGATGATTTTTTTGATATCTTTAGTTGCTACATTTGCACCTGCAACTGGTGCAGCCATACCTTTAGCTTCAGCTTTCATTGCATCTTTTGCAGCCTGAGCAGCCTCAAGAGATTTGTTTCCGGACATCTTAACGATTGGAGCTGCGATCAGGAAGGAAACAACAGCTGCGATTGCAACACCTGCAATAGTGATAACTGTACCAGCTCCTTTTGGAGACATAGCCAGCATAGCAATGATAGAACCTGGTGCTGGAGGTCCAACCAGACCAGCTTTAGTAATTGTAAAGAATGTGATTGCACAGATGTTACCAACGATTGGAGCGATGATAACAACTGGGTTCATGAGGATGTATGGGAAGTAGATCTCATGAATACCACCGAACAGGTGAATGATGATAGCACCTGGTGCGGAGTCTTTTGTAACTTTATCTTTAGAGAATGCCCAGTAAGCAGCCAGAACACCAAGTCCAGGACCTGGGTTTGTCTCCAGCATGTACATGATGGATTTTCCAGCAGTCTCAACCTGAAGAGTTCCGATTGGAGTAAAGATACCGTGGTTGATAGCGTTGTTCAGGAAAAGAACTTTCGCTGGCTCAATAAAGATAGCAGACAGTGGAAGCATCTTAGCATTAACAAGAACATCAACACCAGCTGTAAGTGCTGTAAGAACACCTGCCATGAATGGTGCGATCAGATAGTTGCCAAGGATTGCGATCAGCATACCTAAGATACCAACTGAGAAGTTGTTGATCAGCATCTCAAAACCTGCTGGCATCTTGTCTGCCATAAAGTTGTCGAATTTTTTGATAACCCAACCTGCAAAAGGTCCGATTACCATAGCGCCCATCAGCATTGGATAATCTGGAGCACCACAGATAACACCGATAACGGCGATAGCACCCATTACACCACCACGGTCGCCGCCCATGAGTTTACCACCCTGGTAAGCGATCAGTACTGGCAGGATGTAGCTAAGCATTGGACTAACCATTGCGCTCAGTCTCTCATTCGGCAGCCAGCCTGCAGCGATGAACAGTGCTGTGATAAATCCCCATGCAATGAAAGCACCAATGTTTGGCATTACCATTGCGCTAAGGAATTTACCGAGTCTTTGTACTGCGTTTTTCATAAGTAATTCCTCTCTTTCTTTGACAGGAGTCGAACTCCCCTATTTGAGAATGCTACAACATTCCCAGTTACTTACACATTTATTATAGTTTTTTTATGCTTTTTTTACAATTCAAAACTATATGACATTTGTCACTATATTCTCTTGCCAAACAAACTTTGTCACTAAGCACAAGTGACAAACTGACATTTGTCACTTGTTTGCAGTTCCAGATTTCTGCATTTGTCAATTACTCATCAAAAAACATACTCTTTTCCACATCCATTTGTCTATTCAAGTGCCATATGGTATTCTTTACTTAATGAA
>JAKSRN010000120.1 GCA_024403585.1 Lachnospiraceae bacterium
TAGCCAAAGATCTCTCTGTCTTCAAAAATGAATGCCGCCACGGCATGGGCTACACTAAAATCTCTTCTGATTATTCCGGAATTCACTCTGAGGTTCTCTACTATGTTCCTCTCGAAAAATCTTACGAGGTCTGGTCTGCATCCATCACAAATACTTCTGACACAGTCCGTGAACTGACTGTCAGTGGTTATGCGGAATTTACCAATAATAGTAACTATGAGCAGGATCAGGTGAACCTGCAGTATTCTCTCTTCATCAGTAGAACCAAGTTTGTGGACAACCGCATTATGCAGGAGATCCACGGCAACCTGGATGCCCTGGCTGAGAAGCGTGAGCATGGCGACGATGAAGTAACCGAGCGTTTCTTCGGTCTCGTTGGAAGTCCTGTTTCTTCTCACTGTGGTGACAAGGCTTCTTTCCTGGGTCTCTACAACGGCTACGATAAACCAGACGGCATCGCTTCCGGTGACCTGGGAGGCCACTCCTGCTATTGTGAAAATGCCTGCGGCGCCCTCTCCTCAGTAATCACACTGCAGCCGGGAGAGACAAAACAGATGGCATTCGTGTTAGGTATGAAGAAGAGTGCGGAGGCTGCTGAGATCCTTGCTTCCTACGATGCTCTTTCTGATACCGTTGCTGCTGAGGTGCAGGAACTTAAAAACGACTGGTATGGTCGTCTGGATAATCTGAAAGTATCCACACCAAGTCCGGAATTCAATACCATGATCAACACATGGAATGCTTACAACTGCTTTATGACCTTTATCTGGTCCCGTGCAGCATCCTATATCTACTGTGGTCTCCGCAACGGTTACGGCTACCGTGATACCGTTCAGGACATCCAGGGCATCATCCACCTTGCCCCGGCGATGGCAGCCGACAAGATCCGCTTCATGCTCTCTGCCCAGGTAGACAACGGCGGCGGTCTTCCTCTGGTTAAATTCGATCATAATCCAGGCCACGAGGGAACACCGGATGATCCTGAGTATGTAAAAGAGACAGGTCATCCAGCTTACCGTGCAGATGATGCACTGTGGTTATTCCCGACGGTATTCAAGTATATCTCAGAGAGCGGAAATACAGCATTTCTGGATGAAATAATCCCGTTCGCGAATAAGGGTGAGGCTACAGTATACGAGCATTTACAGCGTGCTCTGAAGTTCTCAGAGGACCATCTGGGCCCTCATGGAATGCCAGCCGGACTGTATGCTGACTGGAATGATTGCCTGCGTCTGGGGGCAAATGGCGAGTCTACATTCGTTGCTCTGCAGTTCTACTATGCACAAACAGTACTGAAAAAATTTGCGGATTTCAAAGGAGATACCGCTTACAGCGCTCAGCTGGACGAGCTGATCGATAAGACAGGAAAACTCATCAATGACCTCTGCTGGAACGAAGACCGCTTCATCCGCGGCTTCACAGAAGCCGGCGAGACCATCGGTGAGAGAACCGCACCAGAGGCAAACATGTGGCTGAATCCACAGAGCTGGTCCGTCATCAGTGGCCTTGCAACAAAAGAGCAGGCAACAGCTGCCATGGACAACGTTTACGAGAAACTCAACACAGCCTACGGTGCAATCCTGATGGATCCACCTTACCATGCACATTCCTTCGACGGCGCCCTGATGGTAATCTACAACCAGGGAACCAAAGAAAACTCCGGTATTTTCTCCCAGTCCCAGGGCTGGCTGATCCTTGCAGAAGCACTTCGTGGCGCCGGAGACAGAGCCTACACCTACTTCATGGAGAATGCCCCTGCAGCCCAGAATGACCGTGCAGAAATCCGCCACCTGGAGCCATACTGCTACGGTCAGTTCACCGAAGGCAAACACAGTCCACACCACGGACGCTCCCACGTCCACTGGCTGACAGGAACCGCATCCACAGTAATGGTAGGCTGCGTAGAAGGCATCTTAGGCCTTCGCCCAGACCTTGGCGGCATCACCCTGTCACCATCCATCCCAGCCTCCTGGGACGGCCTGACCATCGAGAAGATCTTCCGTGGCAAAAAGCTGATGATCACCGTAAAGAACGAAGACCACAAAGAATCCGGCGTAAAAACCATCCTGCTGAACGGCAAAGAGCTGGAGGGTAACTATATTCCGGCAGACATGCTTGCTGCAGAAAACGAAGTAATCGTCATCATGTAAAGTGCAACCTTTGGGGACAGGTACATTTCGGTGACTTTTTACACAAAGAAAGCGGATCGCAATCATGCGACCCGCTTTCTTTTATCTTATCTTATGAACTTCAAGTCTAATTTACTGCATCTCGGATTAATTAAACGCTACTACCGTTTTCATCTCCTCTGTCTCCTGCTCTGCATTAGCATCCTTAATCTGAAGCTTCAGCTCTTTCACCTCATCATTGCTCAGGTTCATCTCATTGATCTCATCGTATGTGAAAACGATTACCAGGTTCTGCTCTTTAGCATCTGCCAGCATTGCTTTGATCTCTGTGATGTCAGCCTCTGTCAGTTTGCCATCCTCGCTTTTCTGTTTTGCATCTTTGATCTTGTTCATGATCTCTTTTTTTGCCTCTGCTGTTTTTGCCTCGCGCTCCTCAGCTTCTTTTCTTGCCTTCTCCTCAGCCTCTTTTCTTGCTTTCTCTTCAGCTTCTCTCTTTTCGCGATCTGCTTTCTCCTGAGCTTCTTTCTTTTTCAGCTCCTCTGCAGCTTTGTTAGCTTTCTCTTCAGCTGCTTTTTTCTCACGCTCTGCTCTGAGTTTTGCGTTATAGTCGTCAATTGATTTCTTTGATGCTGCACTTCTATTTGCCTCTGCTTTATGTGCCAGAGTTCTCATTGCCTCAGTTACTTTCTCAGCACTTGCAGTCTGTCCCATTGCTGTCATGATAGCCTGCTCTGCGTCAGCTTTAAGTTCCTCAATCTCTACGGTTTTCTCTGCCTCTACTGCTGCTCTTCCGCTTCTGTCGCCCATTCCAAATCCAACGACTCCACCTGCTACTGTTGTAAATGTTAATGCTCCGATAATTGCTGCTACGAATCTTTTTTTCATGATGTTTGTCTCCTTTGTGTTAATTCTTGATTTTGTTTGTTTCCCGCGTCCTGCGGTATGTTGTTGTGTTGTTGTTTTCTATGTACTTAGTGTATCATTTGTCCCTTACACGGTTCTTACACGGAAACATTTCTTTTTGTCACTGGAAGGATTCCTTCTGTTAGCGGTTGCGCGTCGTCTGCATTTTCCCGAAATCAGAAAATGCGATGAGCAGGAAAGCGGATCGCAACCATGCGACCCGCTTTCTTTGTCTTGCTCTTTTATAATCATAAAGAGCTGCCTCTTATAGTATTCTTATCTGCTCTCTTTAGAATCCGAAAGAGCAGCCTTTCATCACAATTTTATCTGCTTTCTTTGTTCCCTCTGCTTTAAGATCCTCAGCTGTTGCAAACCAGTTTACTAATACTTCCATAAAATATTTCATAATCATTTCTCCTTATCTCTACTTTAGTGTTCCGCTCTGCGGTGCTGTGTTGTTCTTGATGATGTAAATATAACAGCCCTACTATAAGGCAGCATGTTCGCTATCATAACATAACCTTAAAACACAAGAAAAATAGCCAGAGAAACTCAGGTTTTCTCCAGCTATTCTCTTCATTCCTATCCCAAAGGAACTGATCCATTCTTATGGAAAATGCTTCCTCATGACGATTCCTGGTTATTTAGAACATTTTGTTCTCCATTCCCATCACTTTCTGATCCTCTGAATGATCTTTATCGTTATCTTTGTTTTCCATGTCTTTTACATCGATGACGCTACTGTTGATCAGCTGTACCTCATCACTGATTACTGCATTCTCATTAGTTGTGATATCACAGTCCTCAAATGTTCCTTTTGAGATCTTAGCATTGTCTACCAGCTCAAGTTTTACATTTTTGAAGTTTCCGTCAACGATCTCGCCGTTGTTCTGGATCTTTTTGTCTGTTACAGTGCCCTCGAAGCGGAATTTGTTGTCCTTGTTCAGGATGATGGTTCCATCCTCTGCTACGGACCATGCCTCGTTCATTTTGTCACCGGAGATCTGGCCGTTCTCGTCTACTGTGAGGACGATGCTCTCGTCTTTTTTGTCTTTGTTGTCTTTATTATCCTTGTTGTCTTTATTCTCTGGATTCTCGGTTGGAGTGCTCTCAATGCTGGTATCAAGCTGGAATCCTGCCTCGATCTCTGCATCTAATTCAGCATCGTTTGCAGTGTTGTTTGTTTCATCAACTGTCAGTTCCATTGTAGTTGGTTTTGTGTATTTGAAGCAAAGCAGTTTATGGTAGGTAGGGTCGAGTACACCTTTACGGGCAAAACCTGCTGTGAATACTTTTGTTGTATCATCTGTATTAGTGATTAAATTTCTTCCAAGCATATTTGTGCACACATCTGATGTACCTATCTTATCCACTCTAGCATTGTATACAATGATCGGCTTGGAAGCATCAATCAGAGCTTTTTCTGACAGGTTATTTACATCCTGTGCAGAAACCCCATATCTCTCGGAATTCTTCTTAAGTGTTGTGGTTACATCAAATCCATAATCTTTCAGGATTTCAACATCTGTTTTATCTTTATACTGTGGGAGAGTTTTTAATGATGCTAAAACCAGCTTAGCCGTATTTCCTGGCAGAACATCGGTTCTTCTTTCAGGAATACCAGGCCATGTCTTACCCTTAATATCATTATTGAAACTGTTATTAATTGAATCCTCAACGAAACAGCAATCAAAGCCACAAAAACTTCCTCTATTATTAAACCGCTCAAGATTTAAATCTTTATAATCAGTTCCATCCATCTCTCTGGCTAATGGCTGAACCTGAACATCCATCGTGCTTCCGTCTACAGTTGCTTTCTGGATAAAGTCGAACCATTCCTTTGACACCATTGCATTGTATTTTCCAGCTACACTGTCTGGATTGTCTGCATTGCAGATGAGCTCGTATTTTCCTTTTGCTCCTGTAAAGTGTCCATTCTCCATGATTCCGGCTGCTCTTTTCCAGGTGCGCATGATTGAATCAGTGTTCGGATCTGTTGCTTCAGCTGATGTCCTACACATGCAATAAAGAGTCATGATTTTACTTCCTTCACCAAATCTAGCTTTGATATTATCTCTAGCTGCGTCTTTTTCCGCCAGACTCATTTTTGCAAGGATCTGTCTTGCAACCATCTTTGCATCAAGAACCATTGATTCCAGTTTATAGCCATTTTCGATAACCTGATCTACGTTGTTGATATAGGCACTTGCTTTCATAGCAGCTTCTCCGACAAGTTTGGACTGTGAACATTTTATCTTAAATGCCTTCATAAAAATCCCACCTTCTGTATGGCTTACAGATGCCTGTTTTCCCTGTACATAAGCAGCGCAAGTGTTCAGTTTATTTACGAATTCACCGGTATCAGTGGCATTAATGTCAAGCAGTACCCCGATTCTAAGAGCTTTTTCCAGCTCTGTAATATTATTGTCGCCTTTGATTCCTGCGATCTCGTCAAAGAGTTTTACCTCGATTTCTCTGATAGCTGTAATATTCTCGTTAAAGTTGGTAAGACCTCCTTCATACATCGAAGACAGGATTTTCTGAGTATTTTCATCCATTTTCAGGTCCAGGTTATCAATCTTGCTGGAAATCTCTTTAAGTTTATCAAAAATTGCACCGGTGTTATCAGGATTCACACCAAGAATCTCTCCAAAAAGAGGATCCAGAACATCTGCAATTGTACCTCCGATTACAGGGATTTTTCCGATCGCATTTTTGATCAGAGCCTTCTCCATTCCCGGGAATGGATCGCCGAGGTTGTTCTCTTCCACTACTTCATCTGTCGGCTCTGCGTGAACTGTAACTGCTGTTCCTGCTACAGTACCGAATGCTGAAAGTGCTGCCATTCCAAGTGCAAGATTCTT
>JAKSRN010000121.1 GCA_024403585.1 Lachnospiraceae bacterium
AAAGAAACAGGCCGTGCACTTCGTGGATCTTCTATCTGGAAAAACATCCATGGAAGCGTAGTAGACCGTCCTGTACCAGAGTGCAAACCAGATCAGGTTCTGATCAAAGTTGGTGCAGCTGGTATCTGTGGTACTGACCAGCATCTGATGAGAACAGATGAAGAGGGATACACCATGTATGGTGGACATTCCAAATTCCCGATCATCACAGGACATGAGTTCGCAGGTGAGATCGTAGAGGTTGGTAAGAATGTTAAAAAACTCCATGTTGGAGATCTTGTAAGTGTTGAGTCCATGCATTGGTGTGGAGAGTGTGATGCCTGCCGTCGTGGTATGTTCAACCAGTGTAAAGAGCTGGAGGAGCCAGGTCTTACTTATGATGGCGGTTTCGCAGAGTACGCAGCAGTTAATGCAAAATACTGCTACCCAATCAATGATATTGCTGAGCAGCTTGGTGACAAACAGGCAGCTATGGAGCTTGGTGCAATGGTAGAGCCTACAGGTGTAGCTTACAACGGACTCTTCGTTCGTGGTGGCGGAATCCGTCCGGGCGGACATGTTGCAGTATTTGGTGCAGGCCCAATCGGTCTGTCTGCAATCTCTCTGATGAAAACAGCAGGAGCAGCAAAACTGATCTGCTTCGAGTCTGTACCAGAGCGTGTAGAGCTGGCTAAAAAATGTGGTGCTGATATCGTAATGGATCCAACAAGCTTTGCAAGTGCTGAGGATGAGGCTGCATGGATCATGGATTACACAAACGGAGCAGGAATCTCCCTGTTTGCAGAGTGTGCAGGTGCAACAAGATTCACATACCCTGTAATGGCTAAATCTCTGGCAATTGGTGGAAAAACAGTTCAGATCGGACATACACCATTCATCACACCGGTAGATATGTTCAACTGGCAGTGGAATGCAGCAACCATCTCCGGATCCAATGGACAGTCCGGTATGGGAATCTATCCAGACGTAATCGCTCTGATGGCTGCAGGACGTATCGATATGAGAAATATGTGTACAGGACGTTACAACCTTGAGGATATCGAGGAAGGTATGAAGATCATGGCTGGTAAAGTTCTGGTAAGCACAAATTACCCACGTCTGTAATTTGATCATGGATAGAGCAGAGAGGAATGCGAATGTCCGCTTTGCCATACATAAAGAAGAGCGGAATATGAAAGTCTGCTTTACCAGATCAGAAAATATTAAGTAATAATAAACGGGCCGGCATACTAAATTATTAGTATGCCGGCTTTTTTATTTGCACGCCCCATTATTTATTGCCTCACCTTTTTATATTAGCAATTGCATGAATATAGGAAATGTGCTAAGATGTAAAATGATTGTTTTGAGATAAACGGAAAATCCCGAAAACAACTATAAAAAAAAGAAAAATACACTGATTTTTAATAGAAGAAAATCAGAAACTGATGGAGGATAAAATTATGAAAAAATACGGAGTAAACGAACTGCGTAAAATGTACCTTGACTTCTTCGCAAGCAAGGGACATCTTGTTATGAACAGTTTCTCCCTGGTTCCTCAGAACGATAAGAGCCTTCTCTTAATCAACGCTGGTATGGCTCCTCTGAAACCATACTTTACAGGAGCAGAGATCCCACCATGTACACGTGTGGCTACATGTCAGAAGTGTATCCGTACAGGTGATATCGAGAACGTAGGTAAGACAGCACGTCACGGTACATTCTTCGAGATGCTTGGAAACTTCTCTTTTGGTGATTACTTCAAACATGAAGCAATCGCATGGTCCTGGGAGTTCCTGACAGAGGTAGTTGGTCTGGAGGCAGACCGTCTGTATCCATCTGTATACCAGGATGATGATGAGGCATTTGACATCTGGAACAAAGAGGTTGGCATTCCTGCTGACAGAATCTTCCGTTTCGGAAAAGAAGATAACTTCTGGGAGCACGGTGCTGGCCCATGTGGACCATGTTCCGAGATCTATTATGATCGTGGAGAGAAATACGGCTGTGGCAAACCAGGATGTACAGTAGGCTGCGATTGCGACCGCTACATCGAGGTATGGAACAACGTATTTACCCAGTTTGAGAATGATGGCAACGGCAACTATGAGACTCTGAAAAACAAGAACATCGATACAGGTATGGGTCTTGAGCGTCTGGCAGTTGTTGTTCAGGACGTTGATTCTATCTTCGACGTTGATACAATCCAGGCACTGAGAAACAAAGTTTGTGAGTGCGCTAACAAAGTATACCATGAGGATCTGACAGCAGATATCTCTATTCGTCTGATCACAGACCACATCCGTTCCGCAACATTCCTGATCTCTGATGGTGTAATGCCAACTAACGAGGGACGCGGATACGTTCTTCGTCGTCTGATCCGTCGTGCAGCACGTCACGGACGTCTTCTTGGTATCGAGGGCAAATTCCTTGCTAACCTGTCTGAGACAGTGATCGAGGGATCCAAAGACGGATATCCAGAGCTGGAGGAGAAGAAAGAGTTCATCCTCAAAGTTCTTACAAACGAGGAGAACCAGTTCAACAAGACAATCGATCAGGGTCTGAAGATCCTTGCTGACCTTGAGGAGAATATGAAAGCAGCAGGAACAACCACACTGGCTGGTTCCGATGCATTCAAACTGTATGATACATACGGATTCCCAATGGATCTGACAAAAGAGATCCTTGAGGAGAAGGGTTATGTAATCGACGAGGATGGCTTCAAAGCAGAGATGGAGGCACAGAGAGTTCGTGCACGTGAGGCTCGTGAGGTTACAAACTACATGGGTGCTGACGCAACAGTTTACGATCAGATCGATGCTGCTATCACAACAGAGTTTGTTGGATACACAAGCCTTGAGGGAACATCCAAAGTAACAGTTCTGACAACAGAGTCTGAGATCGTTGAGTCTCTGGTTGAGGGTCAGAAGGGAACAATCTTTGTAGAGGCAACTCCATTCTACGCTACCATGGGTGGTCAGGAAGGAGATACAGGTGTAATCAAGACAGATAACGGCGAGTTCAAGGTTACAGATACAATCAAACTTCGCGGTGGCAAATATGGTCATGTAGGAGAGATGGTTTCCGGTATGATCGCTACAGGCGAGGAAGTAACACTGGAGGTTAACACAGCAGGACGTGCTGATACATGTAAGAACCATTCCGCAACTCATCTGCTTCAGAAAGCACTGAAAACAGTTCTTGGTTCTCACGTAGAGCAGAAAGGTTCTCTTGTAACACCAAACAGACTGCGTTTCGACTTTGCTCATTTCCAGGCTATGACAGCTGATGAGCTCCAGAAGGCAGAAGATATTGTAAATGCCAAGATCCGCGCAGCTCTTACTGTTAACACTCAGGTAATGGGCATCGAGGAAGCTAAGAAAACAGGTGCTATGGCTCTGTTCGGTGAGAAATACGGCGAAGAGGTACGTGTAGTATCTATGGGTGATTTCTCTGTAGAGCTTTGTGGTGGTACTCATGTTGCTAATACTTCTGAGATCACACTGTTCAAGATCGTATCCGAGGCAGGTGTAGCTGCAGGTGTTCGTCGTATCGAGGCACTGACAGGACAGGGAGTAATCGACTTCTATAAGAAAGAAGAAGAGCAGCTTCTTGATGCAGCAAAAGCTCTGAAAGCTTCTCCGGCTGATATGCTTGCTAAGATCGCAGCACTGCAGGCTGAGGTAAAAGCACTTCACTCTGAGAACGAGTCCCTGAAGAGCAAACTTGCTTCCAACTCACTTGGCGATGTAATGAACCAGGTGAAAGAGGTTAAGGGAGTAAAACTTCTGGCAGCAGCAGTTCCAGAGGTAGACATGAACGGACTTCGTGATCTGGGAGACCAGCTGAAAGAGAAACTGGGAGAGGGCGTTGTTGTTCTTGCATCCGCAAAAGACGGAAAAGTTTCCCTGGTAGCAATGGTAACTGAGGCAGCTCAGAAAGCAGGCGCTCATGCAGGAAACCTCATTAAAGCAACCGCACAGATCGTAGGCGGAGGCGGCGGCGGACGTCCAAACATGGCTCAGGCTGGTGGTAAGAAACCGGAGATGATCCCAGAGGCAATCGCTAAGATCCCAGAGATCCTTGAGGGACAGATTAAATAATTTAAATCTGAGATGGATTTGTTATTGAAATCTGAATTGGATTAATAATCAAAGAGATTCTATAAGGTGCTATGAAGAGTTTATTTCTTCATAGCACTTTTTGCATGTGTAACGATGAAGATGTAACATGTTGGCATGATTCAAGAACGCCTCTAGCGTTCTTGCCGCGGCGTGGTCAAGCGCTTTGCGCTTATCCACTGACCACGCCTGCGATCTCGCCGGAGGCTACATCTCAGATGGGGGATTGTAACCCACCACTGAGACTAAATTCGCACTCCCACTTAGAACTATCGTTCTTGAAGAGGGAGTCACCCCATCTGAGATGTATCTCTATAGTACCGCGCACAATGCCGGAATGCTGCTTAATATGAAAATCGAAGAGTTTCGAAATACAGAAAACCACGGAC
This sequence comes from Lachnospiraceae bacterium, assembly GCA_024403585.1. Lineage (GTDB taxonomy): Bacteria > Bacillota > Clostridia > Lachnospirales > Lachnospiraceae > JAKSRN01. Next base: position 4,490 of record JAKSRN010000121.1, read on the forward strand.
ATCGACAAGTCGAAGCCGTGGTTTTCTGCATTAGTATTATAAGAAGATCATGTCAAAATTCGCTTTGCTTAGTTCGATATGTTGTCTCTTTTGCTATATACTATAAACACATTGTTGTGTGGGGGCTATGAGAAAAGTCGGCAATAGAGTGCCGACTCCCCCCATATGAGTGTATATTGTATATTGGATATGTGACAATTGTAAAAATATCGAAAAAGATTTAACAATTATTCGATAAATAATTAATTTCTGTAATAATCATAGCATATCTATTAGAGGTATGAAATACATCAAAAAGTATTTAAAATCTGCAACTGACACTACAATGTGTAGTGTGTGAAATGAATTTCTTATGAATCATATATCATTGTTGATAACTGTTTTGTTCATATTCTTTACAACTGATCAATCATATTAACAGCGTCTGTACAAGATTCGAACGCTTAATTTATCTCTTGGAATCTTGATGTTTTTATTATAAAATAAAGGTTAGTGAATAAAGAAAGGAAACCGGTAGAAGATGATTTACTATGTTTCTGATAAGCAAAAGGGAAGGGAATACGGCACTAAAGAGGCACCATTTCGAACGATCACTGCTGCAGCTAGAAAAGCGAAGGCTGGTGATACGGTAATTGTTGCACCTGGTATCTACAGAGAGTGTGTATCCCCTGTGAATGGAGGTTCCAGCCCTAATAATAGAATTACTTTCCGTTCGGAGGTCCCGAGAGCTGCTATTATTACTGGTTCTGACGTGATCAAGGGATGGGAGCATGTAAGGGATACTGTCTGGCGTAAGACAATTCCAAACATTTATTTCTATAATGATTACAATCCATATACTACCTTGCTGCAAGGAGATTGGCTGGATCATAAGAAGCCGCTTCATACAGGTGAGGTTTTCCTGAACGGAAAGCCTATGTATGAGGTAACTCAGTTGTCTGAACTTCTTGATCCTCCTCTGAATCCATATTCCTGGGATCCGTGGAATACGGGCTTTACCTGGTATACACAGCAGAGAGAAGGGCTGACAGTTATTTATGCCAACTTCAATGAGTATGATCCTAATAAGGAATGCGTAGAGATCACGATTCGTAGAAACTGCTTCATGCCGGAGAAGAAGGGAATCAACTATATCACTGTGGCTGATTTCGTATTCCGACAGGCTGCTACCACCTGGGCACCTCCGACTGCCTATCAGGATGGCATGATCGGTCCGCATTGGTCGAAGGGATGGATCATTGATAACTGTGAGATTTCCGATTCCAAATGCTGTGGTATCTCTCTTGGAAAATACTACCAGCCGGAGGATGAGAACAAGTGGACCACTAAACTGGTAAAAGACGGTACACAGACCCAGAGAGAGGTTGTATGCCGTGCTTTGAATGAAGG
>JAKSRN010000122.1 GCA_024403585.1 Lachnospiraceae bacterium
GATCTGGGAATCCAGAAGAAGGTGTATGTGATCAGTCATGATCTGACTACAGCGACCCTGCGTCTTCTGGAGAATGAAGATATCGATTTTTCTATTTCGCAGAACATCTACATGCAGGGCTTTCAGCCACTGGTCATGCTGCAGGAGTACCTGGAAACAGGGGAGATCCCGGAGTATGAGGTGGATAAAACAGCCATGGAGATCCTGTGCTGTGAACATTTTCATTCATAGAATATTTCATAGACAGATGGTAATCTGTTATATGCAAAACAGGGGAAGTGAAAACCATGATCGGTTTTCACTTCCCCTGTTTTCTGTTTATGTAATCGCAACGAGTTCAGATACACACTCGCATGGATTTGGCTTTTTTTCTGCCGGATCAGATGATCTCATCCATCAGCTTCTGTTCCTCTGCATCCACCATCAGCTCATCGTCTGTTACAACGCGCAGGTCTTTTCTGCGGAGCAGGTCGTAGATACAAGGTACAACGAAGAGGGTAAGCAGTGTTCCGTACAGGAGTCCTCCGATGGTAACGACAGCCATTGGCTGTACCATATCGGATCCCATGCCGGTTCCAAGAGCCATGGTCAGAAGGCCGAGGATGGTGGTCAGAGCGGTCATAAGGATCGGACGCATACGGGTCTTTCCTGCTTCGATGATGGCTGCTTTCTTCTCCATACCGGAGATACGCAGCTGGTTGATATAGTCAACAAGTACGATACCGTTGTTTACGATGATACCGCACAGCATTACGAAACCGATCATGGCGATGATGCTGACATCCATTCCGGTGAGCAGGAGGGCCAGGAATCCGCCGGTAAATGCCAGCGGTACGGTGAACATAACGATGAACGGAGACAGCAGGGACTGGAACTGTGCCACCATGATCAGGTACATGAAGAGGAGGGCCAGAGCAAGCATCAGCATGACATCGTTCATAGCATCTTTGATGGTGGTATCTTCACCGGCCATCTCTGCAGTGTAACCGTCCGGAATGCTGTAGGCATCCAGCTCTTTCTGGACTGCATCAGCAACCAGTGTGACGTTGTAGTCGTCTTCCAGCTGGGCGGAAACATTGATGTAACGGCTCTGTTTGTCTCTTCGGATGGTATCAAGTCCAAATCCGTCTGTAATCTCTGCGATCTTTTTCAGCTTCACCTTCTTGGTGGTGTTGTCCTTCATGGTTGCAGTGATCTTGAGATTTTCCATCTCCTCCCTGGTCAGTTCAGTAACCTTTTCATCCTCCAGTTTTACCGGATATTCATAGGTGTCAGTGGAGATGGTAGTTGCGGATCCTTTATCAGCCAGCTTCTGCTGGATCTGCATATATACCTGGGCAACAGTAAGGTTATACTCGGCTGCCTTGGCTTTGTCTACGATGATGCGGACCTCTTCTTTGGCTTTGGTAAGTCCATTGTCCACGTCTTTGAGTCCTTCGGTGGAGGAGAGGATCTCGCCCACATCACTGGCGATCTTCTGCAGGGTATCCAGATCCTTTCCTTTGATCTGAATGGAGATACCGGAGGTTCCAAGGGCGGACATGTCCATGGAGGAGGCATTTGCCTCAATCTCACAATCCAGCTCGCTGGTCAGTTCCAGAATACGGTTTTCTAACTCTGCGCCTGTAAGTTCCTTGTCCTCCTTCAGGATCAGATAGAGAGAAGCAACCGTTTCGTCTTGTGAACCGCCGAAAAGGGAGATGGAACTGCCGCCGCCGATCATGGCACCCACATCTTCTACATCTGAGATCGTAGCGATTCTGGCTGCCACGATATCGGTCATCTCTGCTGTATCTTCGAATGAGGATCCTTCCGGCATGTGGACAGTAACACTGGCCTGGGTACTCTCCATGGATGGCATGTAAGTAAAGCCACGTGAAACTGCCAGGTAAGTAGATCCTAAGAAGAGGGCCAGAGCCCCTAAAAGTACCAGGATCTTTCCTTTCAGAATAGCAGGCATGATCTTCTCATACAGGTTTCCAAGGGCAGAAGAACTGATGCTGAAAGCATTCTTGCTGCGGCCCAGAAGACCGGCAGAAGCCATAGGAACGAAGGTAAGCGCGATGAAGAGGCTGGCAAGCAGAGAGTATGCAATCGTCAGTCCCATGTCTACAAAGAGCTGTCTTGTGATTCCGTCTGTAAATACGATCGGAAGGAATACACAGACTGTAGTAAGGGTAGACGCAAGGATCGCGCCGGTCATCTGACGGGCTCCCTGGACAGCGGCCTTACGGGCAGACATGCCAAGTCCCTTCAGACGATAGATATTTTCAATTACAACGATAGAGTTATCAACAAGCATTCCGACACCAAGAGCCAGACCGGACAGGGAGATGATGTTCAGGGAGATACCTGAGAAGTACATCAGCACCACGGCTGTCATAACAGACAGAGGGATGGAGCAGGCAACGATTGCTGTCGGACGGATGTCACGCAGGAATACCAGAAGAACCAGGATCGCAAGAACAGCACCGTAAAGCAGGTTCTTGAGAACGGAATTTACAACGAAATCAATATAGATTCCCTGATCCATCAGGTTGGTGATCCTGAGATCCGGATCGTTTTCCTGAAGAGAAGCGAAGAAGTTATTGATCTTATCGGCAACGTCTCCTGTGGAGTAACCGGTCTGTTTCTGAATGGTCAGAAGCATTGCGTTGTGTCCGTTGATCTTCGCATAGACTTCACCGGAGTTGTCAATGATCTGTACCTGAGCCACATCACTGAGGCGGATCGGATCGATTCCATCCAGACCCAGATCCATCAGGACTACGTCTTTTAAGTCTTTTTCATTCTTGAGGGAATCACCTACACGAACCAGGTAGGATTTACCGTCTTCGGAAATATAACCTGCCGGCATGGAGAAGTTCTGTGCCACAAGAATCTGAGAGAGCATGTCTGCGGTGATGATATTTTTCAGATCAGCTGCTTCTAATGCAGATTTTTTCTGGTCTTTCAGAGTCTCTTTTCCGGTATCCAGCTGTGCCTGACCGGCTTCCACCTGCATCTGGCCCACAGAGATCTGAGCAGCACCCTGAGCCATACCTACAATAGCAGTGATCTGCTGTTTATTAAGCTCGGCAATGGCAGCTGTGAGTGTGGTCTTTCCGGAGGCAACCTGCTGAAGAGCAGTTTCCATCAGAGCGATTCCGCTTTCCAGCTGAGCTGCACCGTCATCGATCTGGGCAAGTCCCGCATCGATCTGGGCAATACCATTCTCCAGGGCAGCACGTGTTTCCGTATCATTATTCAGTTTTTCCAGCTCCTCAAGGGTGGAAGTCAGAAGCGTTTTTGTTCCTGCCAGCTGTGCCTGGGCAGCCAGTAGCTGATTGGTCAGGGACTCTGCATCTGAGAAATCCGTGATTCCCAGCTGAGCCAGAGATTCTGCAGCGAAAGCATACTGTTCTTTCAGACCCTGAAGCATTGCCTCTTCTTCCGGTGTACGGTCGGTTTTGGCTTCAAGAGCGGCAATGGCTGCTTTCAAACCGACGATCTGCTGGATCTGAGTCGGGTTTTCCAGCATGCCGTTGATGGCAGAAAGACCGGCATCAATCTGAGACAACTGGCTTTTCAGTTCTGCAATCTGGCCCGGAAGCTGGTTCAGAGAATCCAGATTATCCTGCAGTTGTGCACGCTGTGTAACCAGCTCGGCTCTCTTGCTTACAAGCTCTGTCTGAGCTGCCTTGGCCTCGGAGAGCTTTGCCTTCAGGTCAGCTTCGCCTTCCAGAAGGGACATCTGTCCATCGGCAATCTGGGCCTGGGCATTACCCAGCTGAGTACCGGCTTCTTCAGCACCGGAATTCAGCTGACTTTCACCATCGTCCAGTTTTTCCTTGCCGTCATCCAGCTCCTTCTGGGCTTTTTTCAGTTCTTTTTCTCCATCCAGGAATTTATCGGAGATCGCCTTCTGAACTTTTTCATTGGTCTCACTCAGAAGATCGTCTTTCAGTGTGACCAGAATGGTTTCCTCGATTCCACCGGAGGTGGATACGGAAGCGACACCCTCCAGACTCTCCAGGTCTCCGGAAAGCTCTTTCTCCACATATTCAGTGAGTTCCAGAGCACTGATTCCGTCCTTCTCCACAGCAGAGATCATGGTCGGCATCATATTTGGATTCAGCTTCATGATAATAGGATTCTGGATCTTATCATCCCAGTTGCTGGTGATCTGGTCCAGTTTTTCACGCATCTCAAGACTGACAGAATCCATATTGGCTGTCTGGGCAAATTCCAGAATGACCATGGACATGTTCTCCTGAGAAACGGATTGTACGTTCTTGATATTGCTGACCGTAGCCATGGACTGCTCCACCGGCTTGGTTACGGTTCCCTCTACTTCAGTTGGGCTGGCACCTGGATATGCGGTGATGACGATCGCATAAGGCAGGTTGATGTCCGGAAGAAGATCAGTGGTCATACGGGTAAAGGATACTACTCCGAGGACTATGATCAGGATCAGGCCAACCAGCACTGTATAGGGCTTTTTGACACTCCATTTTGATAACATCTTTCTACTCCTTTATCTGTCTATTTGGAGAAATGCATACATCTCCAATTTAGGTCCCATTATAGCAGAAACAAGGGGACGGAAGGGCGAAAAACCAGGGCATTTAATCATTTTTTAAGATTTACGCAAATGGTCTATAAATGCTGGCTTTTTATGACTGTTCACGTCAAAAAGATCTGGGATTTTGGGAAAAATTCGGGAAAATTCGGGAAAAATACTATAATCCCGCGATTTACTATGATTTTTCTTCCTTATTGGAAAAACTTAGGGTATAATAGTAGACTAGAGCGCAGTGGCGGGTAAAAAATATGTGGAGTGTGGAATGCCGCTGCACGGAAAGAGTGAAAGGAAACTGTTACTATGATTTATGATAATGTACTGGAGGCGATCGGTTATACACCAATGATCCGCCTGCAGCATATGAACAAACCGGGCAATGCTGAGATCCTGGTGAAATTTGAGGGCCTGAATGTGGGAGGCTCCATTAAGACAAGAACTGCCTATAACATGATCCTGGCAGCTGAGAAAGAGGGACTGATCGATCCTGCAACTACAACGATCGTAGAGCCGACCAGCGGAAATCAGGGAATCGGACTTTCCCTGGTAGGAGCGGTTAAAGGGTACAAGACTGTTATCGTAATGCCGGACTCTGTAAGTGAAGAGAGAAGAAAACTCTGTCGTCATTATGGCGCAGAGGTGATCCTGGTACACGATGCAGGTGACATTGGCAAATGCATCGACGAGTGTCTGCAGACTGCCCTTCGCATGGCAAAAGAGGATCCGAATGTCTTTGTTCCTCAGCAGTTTGAGAACCCGAACAACACAAAAGCCCACAAACATCACACCGCTCTGGAGATCCTGGAGCAGGTGGCTGGACCGATCGATGGCTTCTGCTCCGGCATCGGAACAGGCGGAACCATTACCGGTATCGGTGAGACTCTGAAGGCTATGAATCCGGACATGGAGATCTGGGCTGTAGAGCCTGAGAATGCCGCAATCCTTGCAGGCGGCAACATCGGTACCCATATCCAGATGGGAATCGGCGACGGTGTCATCCCGGATATCCTGAATACAGAGATCTATGATTCTATCTACATCGTAACAGATGAGGAAGCACTGCAGACTGCAAAAGATCTCTGCAAGAAAGAGGGTCTGATGTGTGGTATCTCCAGTGGTACCAATGTGGCCGCAGCTCTGAAGCTGGCTGAGAAATTAGGAGAGGGTAAGACTGTTGTAACTGTCCTTCCGGATACAGCAGAGAGATACTTCTCCACACCTCTCTTTGAGGGAGAGTAATACGTACGAACCAACCGGCAGC
>JAKSRN010000123.1 GCA_024403585.1 Lachnospiraceae bacterium
TATATACATTACTCTCACAACCAGTGTTATGGGAATTCTGTAGCTTGGTTATACAGGGTAAGCTCCGTTCTCTGTATCTGCAACTTTTGCATCAACTTTTGTTTTCTGCGCGTCACGATATTTGAAGAAGTCTGTAGCTACCTGTGGGAACAGTGCGTAGGACAGAACGTCCTCATCCTGCTCTTTGTATGCTGCCATCTCGCCTTCCAGTGTCTCCAGCTCGTTAGCGATCAGATCTGCAGGACGGCATGTGATGATCTCAGCATCACCGATACATTTTTTCTGTACCTCTGGATCAAATGGTTTTGCAGTTGCACCATATTTTCCGGAAAGAACGTCTCTGGTCTCTTTTGTAACCATCTTGTATCTCTCGCCCATGATAACGTTGAATACAGCCTGTGTACCAACGATCTGGGAAGATGGTGTTACCAGTGGACACTCACCAAGGTCTTTTCTTACACGTGGAACCTCTTCCAGTACGTCATAGAATTTATCCTCAGCATGCTGCTCTTTCAGCTGGCTTGTAAGGTTGGAAAGCATTCCACCCGGTACCTGATACAGAAGAGTTTTGATGTTTACACCCATGTTCTTTGGATTAAGAAGTCCGGAATCAAGGCACTCATCTCTGTATGGACGGAAGTAATCAGCGATCTCAGCAAGGAGGTTCTGATCATATCCTGTATCGTACTCAGTTCCTTTGAAAGTCTCAACCATAACCTCTGTTGCAGGCTGGGATGTTCCCAGTGCAAATGGAGACATAGCACAGTCGATTACATCAACACCTGCCTCTACAGCTTTCAGGTATGTCATGGATGCAACACCTGATGTGTAGTGTGTATGCAGCTGGATTGGAAGATCTGTTGTCTCTTTCAGAGCTGTTACAAGCTCAGTAGCTTTGTATGGTACAAGCAGACCAGCCATATCTTTGATACAGATGGAATCAGCACCCATCTCTTCAATTCTCTTAGCCATTGTGGTCCAGTACTCAAGTGTGTAAGCATCACCAAGAGTGTAGGACAGCGCAACCTGTGCATGTCCGTTCTCTTTGTTTGCAGCGCTTACTGCTGTCTGCAGGTTACGCAGGTCATTCATACAGTCAAAGATACGGATGATATCAATACCGTTAGCAATGGATTTCTGTACGAAGTACTCTACTACGTCATCAGCGTATGGTCTGTATCCAAGGATGTTCTGTCCACGGAACAGCATCTGCAGTTTTGTATTTTTGAATCCTTCACGGAGTTTTCTAAGTCTCTCCCATGGATCCTCATGCAGGAAACGAAGGGACGCATCGAATGTAGCTCCACCCCAGCACTCTACTGCATGGTAACCAACCTGGTCCATTTTGTCGATGATCGGCAGCATTTTCTCGGTTGGCATTCTAGTTGCGATCAGAGACTGGTGTGCATCACGAAGCACGGTCTCCATAATCTTAATTGGTTTTTTTGTAACCTCAGCCATAATATCCTCCTAAAATTAAACTCCAAAGATCGCCATGAATGTACCGGCTGCAACCGCAGTACCGATAACACCTGCTACGTTTGGTCCCATCGCATGCATCAGCAGGAAGTTTGTAGGATCTGCCTCAGCTCCTACCTTCTGAGATACACGGGCTGCCATAGGTACAGCAGAAACTCCTGCTGAACCGATCAGTGGATTGATTCTTCCGTTGGTCAGCTTGCACATTACTTTTCCTAACAGGATACCGCCTGCTGTACCAACAATAAATGCTACAAGACCAAGAACTACGATCTTGATTGTTTCTAAGTTCAGGAATGCCTCTGCAGAGGTTGTAGCACCTACAGAAGTACCCAGAAGGATAACTACGATGTACATCAGGGCATTGGAAGCTGTATCAGTCAGCTGTTTTACAACACCGGACTCACGGAACAGGTTACCAAGCATCAGCATACCAACCAGCGGAGCTGTGGTAGGCAGAAGGAGACATACAACGATAGTGATAACGATTGGGAACAGGATTTTCTCCAGTTTGGATACCGGACGAAGCTGCTCCATCTTAATCTTACGCTCTTTCTCAGTTGTCAGAGCTTTCATTACTGGTGGCTGAATGATCGGAACCAGTGACATATAAGAATATGCCGCTACCGCGATCGGTCCCATCAGAGTTGTCTGTCCCAGTTTACCGCAAAGGAAAATGGAAGTAGGACCATCAGCACCACCGATGATAGAAATAGCTGCTGCAGACTTTCCGTTGAATCCGAGAAGGATTGCCAGGAAGTATGCGGAATAGATACCAACCTGAGCTGCAGCTCCGAGAAGGAAGCTGATCGGGTTAGCGATAAGTGGACCGAAGTCTGTCATAGCACCTACACCCATGAAGATCAGGGAAGGCAGGATACTCCACTCATCCAGCTGGTAGAAATAACGAAGAAGACCACCAGCATGCTCAATGCCGGCTGCATCTGTATAACCTTTTGCAATAATATCAGGATAGATATTTACAAGAAGCATACCAAACGCAATCGGAACAAGCAGAAGCGGCTCAAAACCGTGTTTAATCGCCAGATACAGGAAAAACAGAGCAACTACGATCATGATGTAGTTACCGAATGTCAGATTAAAAAACGCGGTCTGATGAACCAGATTTGATAAAATATCTAAAATACTTGCCATCTTATTACCTCCGGTTTGTGGTGTTCAGTAATGGATTAATCCATTGTTGCAAGAACATCACCGGACTCTACTGCATCACCTACAGAAACGTTAATGCTAGCGATTGTTCCATCCTGAGGAGCAACTACTGGGATCTCCATCTTCATTGCCTCAAGTACGATTACGGTATCACCGGATTTAACTGCTGTACCTGCAGGAGCCTCGATCTTGCAGATCTTACCTGGTACAGATGCAGTTACATCAACAGAACCTGCGCCAGCTGCTGGTGCTGCTGCCTTTGGAGCTGCTGCCGGTGCTTTTGGTGCTGCTGCAGCTGGTGCTGCTGCAACTGGTGCCTGAACAACGCCTGCTGTAGTACCTTCTTCAACAGTTACCTGATATACATTGCCATTAACTGTAATTGTATAATTTTTCATAATAATAACCCTCCTTAAGCTCTCTTCCAGCTTCTAGTATTTCCAACACGCTTGATTGAACGAACTACATAGCTGTCGCCTGTAGCTGTACCATCAGCCTCAGCAGCTGCGATTGCTGCTGCAATAACTGCAATAATTTCCTCATCATTGGATGCAACGTCAACAGTCTCAACAACAGGAGCAGGTGCTGCTTTCTTTGGAGCAGGTGCTGCTGCCGGTGCAGGTGCTGCTTTTTTCTTTCTTGCAGCCGGATTAACGTATTTGAACAGAGAGATGAGAAATGCCAGGAACAGAAGGATAATGAATACGATCAGAATACCTGTAATAGTATTCACTCCAGCCTGTGCCATCTTCTCACCCAGGCTATACTGAGTGTTCATAACAAAGTTCACTGGTGTAGAAGCAGTCTCATCAAAGGACATGATCACTTCTGCATCATAGTTTGTGAACTTAGCCATCAAAGTTACATAGATATTCTCTTCTGTCTCATCGATTGTAGAATATTGCGGTTCTGCGCCTTTATTGTCAACGTCTTTCTGATTTACTACTTCGAGTTCTACAAAGTCTCCCAGCTCTTCGCGGCTATCCAGCAGGGCATTACCCATAATCTCATAGAAATTGCCATACTCCTTCAGGCCTTCAAGCTGAGTATCATCCATTACGAAAACACTTGACAAATAAGACTCTGCACTCTGTCTGATCGCAAGCTTTTCTTCTTCAGAGAAGTCTGCAAGACTGGCAGATACCGGAACAGCCATAAGCATAGTCATAAGCATGACCAGTGTAACAAAGAGACCGGTCAGTCTTTTCTTCATATTTTTCATCTATGCCACCTCGCTTTAAACAGTACCATGTTTTTTGTCAGGACGGTATTCTCTCTTTGTGTAAAGCATCTCAAGGGCACCGATTACGTATTTTCTGGTATCCTCTGCCTCGATGATTGTATCGATATATCCTCTTCTTGCAGCAGCCTCTACGCTGTTCTGAAGAGCATCATACTCTGCTGTTTTCTCTTTGATCACTGCAGCACCTTCGTTAGCGTACAGGATCTTAGCAGCAGCTTTTGCATCCATCATACCAACTTTTGCATCTGCCCATGCATATACAAGGTCAGCACCGATAGATTTGCTGTTCATTGTAAGGTAAGCGCTTCCCATAGCCTCGCCTGTGATCACATTAACCTTAGGAGTTGTAGCGTTAGCGAAAGCGAAGATCATCTTAGCAACTGCTTTTGCCATTGTCTTCTCTGCGCATGTTGTAGCTTTGTATCCTTTTACATTGGTAAATGTTACTACCGGGATGGAGAAAGCATCACAGAAATTAACGAAAGCTGCTGCTTTGTTAGCTCCTCTTGCACTGAGAACACCATTGAATTTCTCAGCAACATTACCCTCTGCATCATAAAGCTCGTTACGGTTTGCAACAGCACCAACAGTAGCACCGTTCATACGGATAAAGCCTGTAACGATATCTTTTGCGTAATCTGCTTTTACCTCAACGAACACCTGTCCGTCAGAGATTCTTGGCAGAAGAAGTGCAGGATCCTCTTTGCATGCAGCAAGATCAGGACATGCACGGTTCAGATCATCTGTGCAATCACATGCAGAGAGATCCTCTTCGTTGTTTGCAGGCAGGATAGAAACCAGAGCACGGATCTGAGCGATTACCTCAGCCTCTGTACCTGTTCCGTCAACCAGACCAGCTTCCTCACTCTGGAATTTTGCAGAAGCTGTATCGCATACAGACTCATGATTTCCAGCCAGTGTGTTAGGAGCGTTTACAAACAGTTTAGCTTTTTTCTCTTCCATGAATGTAAAATCTGTAAGAGCAGGGATCATAGCCATTCCGCCGCCACAGTTTCCGAATACACCTGTGATCTGTGGAACAACACCTGAAGCATCAACCTGAGCCATGAAGATCTCACCGAAGCCGTTCAGAGCATCAGCAGCCTCTTCCAGACGGATACCTGCACAGTCAACAAGACCGATCACAGGAGCACCCATCTTCATAGCCATCTTGTAAAGGTTAACAATTTTCTTTGCGTGCATCTCGCCAACTGTTCCATTCAGTACGGATGCGTCCTGGCTATACACATAAACCAGGTTGCTGTCGATCACACCATAACCGGTGATAACACCGTCAGATGGTGCAGCTTTTCCAGACAGGTTAAAATCTGTACTTCTGGCAGCTACCTTAGCACCGATCTCAACGAAGCTGTTTGCGTCCAGTAAAGACTCGATACGAGTTCTTGCCGGACTCTGAGTCACATTACTCATCTTATAGTCCTCCATTACTTTAATAATTGTACCTAATTAAAAACTAATGCATCTGTAAGTATACAATTTAGCACTTTACTTTTCAACTGTTGGACTTCAAATCTTTTGCACAAAGAAGATAAGGTTACGACTGCATTTTTGTGCATAATGCCCTTTTTAGTTCAAAAGCGACTGACCACCTGGGTAAGGCTGGCATTTTCAGATGAATTCATACACGTTTTCAGACATTTTTTTACTACAAACACACCTTTATCCCGCGCAAAGTGCAGTGTAGCTGCGCATGAGTGCTTTTATAAACAGGAAATCCATTGAAATTTCCCATGAACGAGCCGAAACACGCTCTGCGAGTTTCGCTCGTTCGCGAGCAGTCGCCAAATCCACGCGAGCGTGCACTTGGCTCGTTGCTTTCGC
>JAKSRN010000124.1 GCA_024403585.1 Lachnospiraceae bacterium
TTACAGTTTTCCACCAGATGTTGCGATACCTTCAACGAACTGTTTCTGGAAGATCACGTAGATGATTACCATAGGGATAACTGCAAGTACTGCAGAACCCATCATCTCTGGGTAGTTGTTAGCATACTGTCCCTGAGCTTTAGCAAGACCAGCTGCCAGTGTTGTTGTCTCAACACTTGTACAAACGATCATTGGCCACATCAGATCTTTGAATGCGAACAGAGCTGTAAAGATACCAAGGGATACCATTGCTGATCTTGTCAGTGGCATCATGATCAGAAGGAACTTCTGACCGATATTACATCCATCGATTCCAGCTGCCTCTTCCAGATCTTTTGGAAGTCCCTGGTAACCTGTTTTCAGAAGGTAAGTACCGAATGCTGTAACGATACCTGGGAATACAAGACCTGCACAAGTGTTCAGCCATCCAAGTTTGGAAACCATCAGGTACTGAGGGATGATGAAGATTGTAGATGGGATCATCATCTGGATCAGAACCAGAGAGAAGAGTCCTTTTTTACCTGGGAATCTAAGACGTCCGAATGCATAACCTGCCATTGTTGCTGTAAGACATGCACAAACAACACGGAAGAAGATCATAAGGAGTGTATTCTTGTAAAGAAGAATGAAGTTGTAGCTCTTCCATACATTGCCGAATGTCTCCCAATGCCATCCATTATGTGGGAAAATATAGAATGGACTTACAGAAATTGCTTCCTGGTTTGTTTTCAGTGCAGTAAGAATCATCCACGCGAAAGGAACCAGCATGATAAATGCCATGATGACCAGGATGACATAAATAATAATTTTTGAAATTAACGCTCTAGTACGTGCGCTCTCCATACATCAATTCCTCCTTCCTTAGTTGTAGAATACGAATTTCTTCTCACATGCCTGCAGGATTGCAGTAATGATCATAATAAATACTACGAGTACCATAACCAGTGCGGCACCATAACCCTTGTTACCCTGTGTAAATGTGTACTGATAGAACAGATATACAACAGACTGAACTTTGTTAAGAGCTACGTTTGTACGATCCATAACCATGAACATAAGGTCGAAGATTGTAAGAGCACCGATTACTCGAGTCTGAACGATAAAGAATGTTGTTGGGCTAAGAAGCGGAATTGTGATGCTGAAGAACTGGCGGATACCTGTTGCTCCATCGATCTCAGCTGCTTCATAGTAATCTCCAGGAATCTCCTGAAGACCGGAAATAAAGAGTACCATGTTATAACCGATGATGGACCATACACCGATAACACCTACTGCAATCCATGCGATCTTTGGATCAGAGATCCATCCGATATTTGTATGGAAGACGTTATTGATGAGACCAAACTGCTGGTTATAGAGCCATTTCCAAACCATTGCTACCGCTGCAGGTGCACAAACCATTGGCAGGAAGAAAATAGTACGGAATACGGATACACCTTTAATTTTGTTTTTCAGGAATACAGCAAGTACCAGAGCGATGATTACACCAAGTGGAACCTCGATCAGAGCATATTTAATAGTATTCCAAAGTGACTGCCATGTCTCGGCAGCTGCTACTACTTTTGCGTAGTTGGCAACACCAACGAATGTATTACCCTTACCGAAATCACCTGTCTTACAGAAAGACTGGTAAACGGTATTGATTACAGGGTAAAAGTTCAGAATGATGAGACCGATCAAAGTAGGAGCGACAAAGAGATAACCCCATGCAGCCTCATTCTTTGCAGCTGCTGTCATCTTCTGTTTCTGTTTCATGATCTACCTCCCGATGAAAAGTTGGCGAACCAACTTTGTGTTGGTTCGCCAATACTGTTTCCAGCACATTTTCAACAAACAATCAGATCAGAAGATCCTCTTGTTTTTCAAATCAGCTTAATGATTACTCGTTAGCAATAGCGTCACGGATCAGTTTAGCAACGTTGTCACAAGCGTCTGCCATAACCTGTGGATCCTCTGGGTTCTGCCATGCTGGAAGGAATCCTTCTGCCTGCTCCATTGGGTTTTTCCAAACACCGGAGTTACGTGTACCAGGACGAGCGTACAGAGTTCCCTCTGCCTCGATCTGATCAAATGCGGATACATCCATTCCCTCGAATGCGTTAGCAAATGCCTCAGAGATTCCTGGGATACCTGCCATTGTTACGCCAAGCTCAGCCTGTTTGATCTGTGCAGGCTCAGAGCAAAGGTACTCGATCAGAGCTGCTGCTGCATCTGGGTTAGCTGTGTTAGCTGCTGCGGACCATCCAAGTCCGTTGTAGCAAGACTGACGCTCTTCTGGCTGACATTTTCCATCGCCGTTTACATCAGCGTATGGAAGCATAGCCCATGCATAATCTGCAGCGTTCTCAGCTGTGTAGAATGTGTTGATCATCCAAGATCCCTGTGTGATCATAGCGATCTTACCGGAGATGAACAGAGAATCTGTTCCTGACTCAGAAACAACCTGCTGTGGAGTACCAACTGTAAGCATCTTACGAACCATCTCCATACCAGCTTTTCCTTCTGCGCTGTCGATATGTGTATCTTTCTTGTCAGCGTCTACGATTGTTCCGCCGTAAGAATATACGTAGTTGTACCAACCATCCTGGTCATTGGATGTGTTGAATCCAACACCGTATGTGTCATCAGCTGTGTTCTCTGTGATAGCTTTAGCTGCCTCGTACATATCCTCGTATGTCCACTCGTTTGTAGGATAGTCTACACCAGCCTCATCAAAGATAGCTTTGTTGTACAGAAGAGCGATTGTGTCATGATCTTTTGGAATACCGAAGATTTTTCCGTCCTCACGTGTGTAGATATTAACGATATCCTGATAGTACTGACTCATATCTACGCCATCGTTTTTGATGTAATCTGTCAGATCAAGAAGAATATCATTCTCCATGTAGATCTGAGAGTAGTCAGAATGCATCCAGAAAACATCTGCCAGAGTACCGCCGGAAGCAGCAGACTCAAGAAGTGTCCAGTAGTTATCCCAGTCGATAACCTCTACTTTTACAGGGATACCAGACTCTGCTGACCAATCGTCACAGATCTCCTGGATTCCTTTCTGCTGGTTAGCATCCCAGATGTTGATTGTAAGGGATTTGCCATCACCAGATGCTGCTGGAGCTGATCCGGAATCACTGGATCCGCCGCCACATGCTGTGAGTCCTGCAGCCATCATTACACAAAGACCTGCAGCCATGAGTTTTCTCATTTTCATTGTTCTTTTCCTCCTTTTTCTCTTTATGCAATACGTATACAAATACGAATCACATGTTCCATGAAAAATTTTACTTGGATACACAAACTGTTCATATGGCAAAATGTTACATCCCTTCTGCGAAATGTTCGATTACGACAAAAAAGACATACAAGCGTATGTCTTTTTTTCTTTTTATTGGTAATTTTCACCAAATTATTACATATATTTTCTAGTACTATTTTTATTATTAATTCAATCGCCTCCGCTGGCTCCTGTGATCGGATGCTGCTTTCTATAGACGGACGGCGTCATATTAAACTTGTTTTTAAAGGCCTTGGAAAACTGAAGTGAATCATCATAACCGGTACTGAGTGCAATGGAGCGAATCGACTCATTGGTAGTCCTCAGCATCTGTGCAGCCTTCTCCATACGGATCGTGATCAGGAAATCCTGTGGTGACATCTTCATCTCTTTTTTGAAAATGCTGGTCAGATAACTTCTGTTTAAACCGATGGCATTGGCGATCTCAGCAATACGGATCTTTTTATTATAAGAAGTCATGATATACTCTCTGGCTGCCTTAACATATTTCTTCTGCAGCTCATCACCCTCTTCTTTTTTATCCATGCTCTTTTTCAGATTGCCCGTGATCAGAAGATAGACTGCTTCATAAAACTTACTCATTCTCTGAAGATCACCTGCATTGGAAAAATCTCTGGAATTCAGAATCTGCATAATGGCTGTGTAGATCATTCGCACATTATTCAGTTCAATGACATAATCCCTTTCAGAGAAGCCCATATCACTGGTGACAGCTTCTGCCTTATATCCGTTAAAACCAATCCATACATACTTCCATGGATCCTCTTCATCTGCACGATAGGAGGTCTCTTCACCCGGACGAAGAAGAAAGGCCTGTCCGGCCTGGATTGGGAAGTCTTCTCCTCCAACAGAGTACACTCCTTTTCCTTTCAAAACAACATGAATAACATAATTCACTCTTATGTACGGACCAAACCGATATCTCGGTTTACACTGTTCTACACCACAATAGCATAAGGACAGCGGATCAAAGATATCCAGATGCTTCATAGGTTTCATGCTTTCCAGATACTGAAAATCAGCAGACTCTTTATATTCAATCGTATTACTCACGCTTATACTTCCTTTCGAATGTTTCGTGATCTGTCATTATATTCAGGACGTCTCTATATACTTCAAGAGGCAGTCACCCATCTGAATTCAAGTCGGAGCTCCTGCGGAGACTTGGCGCGCGATTTTGGTCAGCTCTGCTGACATCTTCCTTGCAAAATCGCTGCGCATTTCTTCGCTTCGCTTCGGTCGGCTCTTATGTGGTCCACCGGACCACCCGCCTCGCGGAGCGTATAACTCAGAAGGAGATTGAACCCCTCCTGAAAAAACTTGTATTATACCCCGCCTATAGAGGAGGGGGACATCTCCTTCTAGTTATATTACAAACCATCCATCATGCGGAGATCCTCCAGCATCTTATCTTCATCATCAGTAGGATCATAAACCACATCTTCCTCATCTTTAGGAAGAAACTCATTAAACTGTTTCAGAAGCAGTGTAGATCCCAGCATAGCGATGGCACCAAATCCCAGCATACACCAGAGAAATGCATACAGCGGCAGCATCCTCATATCTGTGTAAGTCAGATATAACGGAAATACATCGAAAAAGAGCATCACCAGAGACTGGAAAGGTCTTCTGCAGCAGAAAAACCATCCGTTACGGATCAGATGTGGAATCGTATCTGCAAATGCTGCCATAGTAGGAAGCAGAAAACAGAAACTTACCACCAGGATAGCAACCAGTGCATAGACACCGTATTTGAATGTAGCAAACATTCCTCCTGCAGCATTACAGATCTTCAGATCAAAATAAAGTGCTACAGCAAGAACCACAAAGATCAGCCAGGAGATCGTAGCCTGCTTGAAATTATTTTTAAAACCGATCCAGAATTCCTTAAAAGGATTCACAACTCCATCCCCACGTAAGGTCTTCAGCATAACATGATAAAGTCCCACAAGACCGGCACCTACGGTCACAAAAGGGATACTGCAAAGGACGAACATCAGGTTGGCACCGATGATGATCCCCAGTTTCGTCATAAACTTTCCAAAAAAGCTGTCATTATCAAGAAATCCCTGCACAAAATTCGACATGATTTTTCCTCCAAATTCCCCTTATTCTTCCCTGACCGGCCGGATCAGTGAGTCTGTTCTCAAGACTGCACTTCCACCGCCATCAGGCTCTGCATTCCGCAAACAGATTACTCCGCCTGTTCTGCGTAAATATAGTCAAGAAATGTTTCCACCGCTTCCAGATCACCGGATTTTGCGCCGATCCCCAGAGCACAGCTGTTCACATAAACATGATATTTTGTCATGAGAATGCTGTCGCTGACATCAATACCTACCGCAACCGGCTCCGTGCTGTATTCCTCATCAAAAGGCTCACAGTAAAGGAAACG
>JAKSRN010000125.1 GCA_024403585.1 Lachnospiraceae bacterium
GGAACTTGTGAATGCCTGCGATAGTGGGCGTGAAGGAGAATTGATCTTTCGCCTTGTGTATCATCAGAGCGGATGTAAAAAGCCGTTCCTGCGCTTATGGATTTCCAGTATGGAAGACAGTGCTATCAGAGAAGGCTTTGCTCAGATGAAATCAGGAAAAGAATACGATGCGCTGTATGAAGCTGCGCTCTGCCGGGAACGTGCCGACTGGATTGTTGGTATGAATGCAACCCGGCTTTTTTCATGCCTTTATGGGCAGACCTTGAATGTTGGTCGTGTAATGACACCAACTCTGGCTATGGTCGTGATGAGAGATGCAGCTATTCAAGGGTTCCGCGAGGAGCCTTTTTATACAGTTCACATCAGCGCAGATGGTATCACGGCAGCAAGTGCGAGGTTCAAGGAAAAGATTGATGCAGAGAAACTGCTTCATGCCTGCAGGGAGTCCGGTACAGTGGTGATTCAGAAAGTGGAACAGAAAGAAAAGACAGAAAAATGTCCGCAGTTATATGATCTGACTTCTCTCCAGAGAGATGCAAACCGCAGGCTGGGTTATACAGCGCAGCAGACCCTGGATTATACACAGAGCCTGTATGAGAAAAAACTTGTGACCTATCCAAGAACCGACAGTAGATACCTGACAGAAGATATGGAGGCGATGCTGCCGGAACTGGTAACAACCATTCAGAATGTCTTTGATATTCAGAAAAGCATCCCGGTATCCGTGCACAGTTCACAGGTCATCAATGGGAAAATGGTCTCCGATCACCATGCGATAATTCCAACCAAAACAGCAGTAGGATGTAATCTTTCAGAATTTCCTGCCGGAGAGCGTGAAGTATTCCTTCTGATTGCACGCAGGCTTATCTGTGCTGTGGCAGATCCGTATCGTTATCTGGAAACCAAAATCAGTCTGGTATGTGGTGGGCAGAACTTCTCTGCAAAAGGCAGAGAAGTGATCGCTGAGGGATGGAAGCTATATGACGGCAAGAAGGGCAAAGAAAAAGAATCTGAGGAAGATGCTGAAAACAACGTCCTTCCTTCCCTTCTGGAAAATATGCAGATGGTTCTTTCAGATGCCGTTATAAAGGAAGGAAAAACGAGTCCTCCAAAACACTTCACCGAAGATACCCTTCTTTCCAGTATGGAAACTGCGGGAGATGTACCGGATGAAGCAGAACGCCAGGGTATTGGAACACCGGCTACTCGTGCCGGCATCATCGAAAAGTTGGTACAGAAAGGTTATATCGAGAGACAAGGAGACAAGAAAAGTAAGCATCTGGTATCTACGCATAAGGGAAATGCGCTGATAACGGTGATCCCAGAGCAGATTCAGTCCCCATCCATGACAGCGGATTGGGAAGAAAAACTGTTGCAGGTGGAGAGAGGACAGTATGAAGGCACTGCCTTTATGGATGAGATTACGCATATGATTTCCAGTCTGGTGAAGAATTATGAGCTGGTAAAAGGGGCAGAGATTCTTCTTCCAACAAAGGGAACAGTCATTGGTAACTGTCCTGTCTGTGGAAGTGAAATCACAGAGCGTCCGAAGGGATGGTTTTGCAGCAATCAGAGCTGTCATTTTTCCTTGTGGAAAGATAATAACTACTTCAAAAAGCTCGGAAAACAGCTGACACCAAAACTGGCAGAAGAACTGGTGAAGAAAGGCAAAGCGCGTCTGACTGGCTGCAAATCTACAAGAACCGGAAGAAAGTATGATGCGACCGTGGTGATGAACACAGATGCAAACGGAAGACCTGAATTTGAGCTACGATTTGATCAGAGTATGGGCAAAAAGCAGAGATAACAGGAGGCGGTTCAATGAAGAAATATAAGTTGACGCTGGCAGAACAGGAAACGGTGATCAATTTCGATAATGAGCTGCCGACTGCCAGTATTTATACGCATGATGCAAGATTGATCCGAAAGCTGGAGGAATTATCCGCAAAATATCCGGAACAGTTCAAGCTTCAGCATAAAGGACCGGATCGGGGTGTCACCTATACACTTCCTAAAAGGTGTATTGGCATTCGCCCGCCATATAGTGAGAAACGAAGAAAACAGCAGGTCGAGGACGCAAAGGTCAACGGCCTGCCTTTTGCTAATCAGGAGGTAAAAACAAATGGCAATGAATAAGATTCAGAAGTGGGATGAAGTTAACGGCAATACCACACCGGAAGAAAAGATGACCGCGTTTCTGGAGAGCGCTACCGATTCCTATGCAATCCTGCAGCTTAGACGCGGAGAAGATACCAGAGATGAGCAGTTCATGTCCTATTCCTATCTGCAGCGTAAGGGTAAGGAACCGGATGTTGACCACTATGAAGTGGTATATGCATCTGCGCTCCCGCCTTATCGCAGTCAGACACAGCTTCTGGAAGGTCTGTATGAGAAATTCAACATCGATCATCCGTCTGACTTCCGCGGTCACAGCCTGTCCGTCAGTGACATCGTAGCCCTGCGCGTAAATGGCGTAGTATCCTCACACTATGTAGATTCCTTTGGATTTAAGGAACTGCCGGAGTTTATCAGACCGGAGAATTATCTGAAAGCGGCAGAAATGTCGATGGAAGATGATTATGGAATGCTGGATGGCATTATCAACAACGGTCCCAGAGAGGAAAAACGATCTGTTCTGGAACAGTTGAAGGAAAAGGCTGCGGAAACACCGGCACCGTTCCCTGTAAAAAAAGATGAAAGGGAGCTTGTATGATCGGATTTACAGAAGATGAGCTTACTTTGATGATGATTTATAATCCTGGTTCAAAAGACGGATTGATTCAGGAACTTACTACTATGCAGAAGGCTCTCACAGGCAGAGATCGAAACCTGCGTAAGTGGACAAAAGGAGCATTGGAGAAGCTTCATCAGATATCGGAACAGGAATTTGAAGAACTACAGCTGATCCCCGATTTTGACTTTGGGGAGTAGCGGAAAGGAGAAACTATGACGCCAAAGATGGCTTATTATTCCGCTCTGGCAGAAAGTGCTGCAAGGGACATTACCAGCAGCCGTGACCAGTGGACGGCATTTCTTACCACATCGGCAAGGCTCTATAAATATCCTTACTCGGATCAGCTTATGATCTTTGCCCAGAGACCGGATGCGACTGCCTGTGCGGAATATGATCTGTGGAATGATAAGATGCGCCGCTATATAAAACGTGGCTCTAAGGGCATTGCACTGGTTGACAACAGTGGCGAAAGACCGAGACTGCGCTATGTGTTTGATGTGTCCGATACCGGAACAAGGCGTGATTCCCGCCCTGTGGAATTGTGGCAGATGCAGGAAGAACATGAGCCTGCTATTATGGAGGCACTTTCTGCAGCATTTGATGTCAGCGGTGAGCGTGTGGGGCTGGATGATCTGATCTATTCAGCAGCAAGAAAACTTGCGGGAGAGTATTGGGAAGACCATAGCCGACAGATCTTCGACATCGTTGCCGATTCCTATCTGGAAGGATATGATGAATTCAACATCGGAGCAGCATTCAGAAATGCAGCGGCTACCAGTATCGCCTATAGTGTTTTCAGCAGATCGACCGTGGACGCAGACAGCTACTTCGAGCCGGAGAACTTCCTTGATATCTTTGATTTCAATACCCAGGCAGCGTCCAATGTTCTTGGTACCGCTGTCACCGAGATGTCAGGACAGATCTTCAGGGAGATTGAAAGAACCATACGAAACTATGAACGAAACAGACGGGCAGAAAGGAGCCAGAATTATGATGGAACTGACTTACAGACAGAACGGAGATTTTCAGATTCCAGAAATCCAGCTGGAGACGCGCGAGGAGAAACCTCTGGGCAAGTACGGCAGGATGAGGAGAGCATACCTGCAGGAGAACAATTCGCTCCTGTACAATCATCTGACACTGACCGGGAAACTGTTCCCTCATCTGTGGGAGATTCAGGACACCGCAACGATGAGAGTCGAACAGCTGATGGTTCAGCTGATGCAGCAGAATCCGGCACCGGACAAGAAGACACAGCAGATGGCATGGGTACAGCACATGAACATGCTGAAAGCACAGGCAGAGGAAACAGTGATCGCAGAACTGATTACAGCGTAACCCACACAGACAGCTTTGGACAGTTGAGCTTCCTCTTCCCTTCCGAAGCCGAACAGATCGCAAAACTGGATAATACTGAAACGATAGCGGAGAGCACACAGCCCTCCGCTTTTGTTATTTCTGAGGATGAGGTTGACCGTGCCCTTCGCGGCGGTTCCGGTTTCTCCGGTGGAAAGATGCGTATTTATGCGCTCTATCAGCTGCAGGGAGACCCGAAGGAACGTACGAAATTCCTGAAAGATGAATATGGCATGGGCGGTCATAGCTATACCTTCGCGGATGGTTCTCATGGTTTTGTGGACTACAATGCAAAAGGTCTTTATATCAGAAGTTATGAACATGACAGAGAAAAGCGCCTGACCTGGGCAGAGGTTGATAAAGCTCTGGATCAGCTGATACAGAAGGGCGAATATCTGAACGATGCAGAGTTTTCCAGATATCAGCAGATGGAAGAAGACTATGGTGCTGCACTTCCGATGCCGACACCTGCACATGTATTTCCACCTGCAAAGAAGATAGAACAGATAGAAATAGAGGAAGAAACTGCACATTTGCCAGACAATGGCGAGGTTCAGGACGAATCAGAGCCGGAAGATGGAGACTTCCATGAGGAAGATATGCTTTCTTCTGATTCTCCTGCAAATGCAGACGAAGAATTCCGTGTGGGCGATACTGTGGAGTTGGATGGAAAACCGTTCGTCATTGAGAATGTAGGCATGTTTGATGTGCAGCTCCGAGACCCTTCATCGGTGTTTCCTATTTTCAGAGCAGAAAGCAAAGAGCATCTGAGAGAACTCCTTCATAACGAAGTCATTGAACATGGCGCAGAGCAGGAACAGGATATTCCTGTGGATACTGCCGTTGAAGATGCTGCTATTGCATCGACAATTGCTGCGCAGAATTTCAGGATCACAGATACTCATCTGGGCGAAGGCGGTCCGAAACAGAAGTTCCGTGCCAATATGGATGCGATTCACATGCTGCAGACCTTGGAGGCGGAAAAGAGAAATGCTACACCGGAAGAACAGGAGATTTTATCGAAATATGTCGGCTGGGGTGGTCTCGCAGATGCCTTTGATGAGAACAAGAGCAGCTGGAGTGCAGAATATCAGGAACTGAAAAATGCACTTTCTCCGGAAGAATACGCAGCAGCCAGAGCTTCCACACTGAATGCTCATTACACCAGTCCTACGGTGATCCATGCAATCTATGATGCTGTGGAGCAGATGGGATTCACAAAGGGTAATATTCTGGAGCCGTCAATGGGTGTCGGTAACTTCTTCGGCATGATGCCTGAGAGCATGGAAGGAAGCAGACTTTATGGTGTGGAACTGGATTCTGTAACAGGAAGAATCGCGCAGAAACTCTATCCAAACGCTGAGATCACAGTTGCCGGATTTGAAACAACAGACCGCAGAGACTTCTATGATCTGGCTGTGGGCAACGTGCCATTCGGCAATTATAAGGTCAGCGACAAGCCTTATGACAAGCTGGGATTTTCCATCCACAACTATTTCTTTGCAAAAACTCTGGATCAGGTTCGTCCCGGCGGCGTGGTTGCCTTTGTGACCAGCCGTTATACCATGGATGCGAAAAATCC
>JAKSRN010000126.1 GCA_024403585.1 Lachnospiraceae bacterium
AAAAGCAGGCAGCGGTCCCGGCTTTCTTCTCCGGTTCCAGCTGCCTGCTGCTCTTCTGAAAACAGTATTTTGTTTTACATATCCTCAAGAAGTCCGTGTTTCTCGTATCTGGTGATACGGGCCGGATGATTGTTCTCATCCACAAATACAACTTTCGGAGCATGTGTCTTTGCTTCCTCTTCATCCAGAGTTGCATAGCACATGATAATGATCTTATCCCCCACAGATACACATCTTGCTGCAGCACCGTTCAGGCAGATCATTCCGCTTCCTCTTTCACCTGCAATAGTGTAGGTTTCAAAGCGGCTGCCATTATCGATGTCAACGATCTGAACCTTCTCATACTCCAGAATGCCGGATTTCTCGAGAAGCTCCTCATCAACAGTAATGCTGCCAACGTAATTCAGTTCTGCCTGCACAACAGTAGCGCGATGGATCTTACCTTTTAACATTGTAAGCTGCATAAATCAGATCCTCCTGTTAGTCCCAGATAAAGTTGTCGATGAGGCGGGTGGTACCAATGTACACTGCAATTGCAACCAGCATCGGTTTCTTCACCTCTTTGATCTGCTGCATGGTCAGACCGTCAACAGCTTTTACATAGTCGATTCTTGCCATTGGCTCAGTTCCGATGAACTCTTTCATCTTCTCAACGATCACCTCTGCGCTTGTCTCACCCTGCTGGCAAAGCTCCTGTCCAAGACGGATGCTGCGGCTCAGGATCAAAGCTACCTGACGCTCCTCAGCAGACAGGTAAGTGTTTCTGGAGCTCTTAGCAAGTCCATCTTCCTCACGGATGATCGGGCATCCGATGATCTCGATATCCATGTTCAGGTCATCTACCATATGTTTGATGATGGCCAGCTGCTGTGCATCTTTCTGTCCGAAGTAAGCACGGTCAGGCTGAACAATGTTGAAAAGCTTGCTGACAACAGTACAAACGCCACGGAAATGAACCGGACGGCTCAGTCCACAAAGTTCCTCTGTCAGAACACTCATATCAACAAATGAGCTGAAGCCCTCATGATACATCTCTTCTGGTTCCGGATGGAAGATCAGGTCAACACCCAGGCTCTCGCAGAGTGCTGCATCCTTCTCCAGATCTCTTGGATAGCTTGCCAGGTCCTCTGTAGGTCCAAACTGCATTGGATTTACGAAAATGCTGACTGCTACACGATCGTTATTTGCTCTTGCTGCTTTGATCAGGCTTGCATGACCCTCATGCAGGTATCCCATAGTTGGTACAAAGCCTACGGAAAGGCCTTCTTTTTTCCATGCCTTAACCTGTGCTCTTACAGCAGCGATTGTTCCTTCAATTTTCATAGTAATATCTCCTTCTTGTATAGCGGAGTCTTTTCTTTTTCAAGGCGACTCTGCAGACGGGTGGGAATCACAGATTCCCATCCGATTTATTTCTGCAAATCTGAAAATTACATGTTATAAAGTGCGTTCAGCTCTTTCTCTACCTCCGGATCGATGGCATAGATATTCTCCTCGCCTGGGAAAGTAGAATCTTTTGTCTCTTTAATGTACTCGTCACATGCATTCAGGATTACCTCTCCTACATTAGCGAATACTTTTGCAAATTTTGGTTTCTTTCCTGGGAACATACCGAGCATATCCTGGTAAACCAGAACCTGTCCGTCACACTCAGCACCTGCACCGATACCGATTGTTGGGATAGACAGCTCTTTTGTGATGATTGCTGCTACAGGAGCAGGGATTCCCTCAAGAACAACCATGGAAGCACCAGCTGCCTCAACACGTTTTGCGTCCTCGATCAGAGTTTTTGCAGCCTCAAGGCTCTTACCCTGCACACGGAAACCACCGAAAGCGTTGATAGACTGTGGTGTCAGTCCAAGATGTCCGCAGACAGGAATGGTAGCTTTTACGATTGCCTCAATCTGAGGGCATACATCAGCACCACCCTCGAGTTTTACCATGTTAGCACGGCCTTCTTTGATGAGGCGGCCTGCATTTACAACAGCATCCTCAACGGATACCTGATAAGACATGAAAGGCATATCACATACGATCAGGGCATTCTTAGCACCACGTGCTACAGCTGCAGAGTGATGGATCATGTCCTCCATTGTTACGGAAAGTGTATCTTCATAACCCAGGACAGTCATTCCAAGAGAATCTCCGATCAGCAGAGTATTGATGCCTGCTTTATCAAAAAGACTTGCTGTGGAATAGTCATAGCATGTCAGCATTGTGATCTTGTCTCCCTGAGTTTTCTGTTTCATTAATGTTGCTACAGTGTTTTTCATGATAATGATTCCTCCAGTTTTTCATAATCACGCTCCGGATTCTTTACCCGGGCAATCTTCAGTGCTTTCTTAGACAGAAGGCGGTAGATCTCTCTGTTATCCCCTTCCAGACATTCCAGCTCTTTCTCCACAGTTCCTACATCTGCTCTTTCAACGGGACCGGTCAGGCATCCGTCCAAAGAATGCTCCAGCATATGGGCACAATTGGCCATCATAAATGGTGCAAGGGCACCTCTTGCTGCTTCCTCCGAAAAACCACACTGCTGCAGTTCTTCCATAGCAGTCTGTGCCAGTCCAAGAACCAGATTGCTGGCAAATACAGCTGCCGCATGATAGCGGACCTTATCTGCCGGGGCAAGAGAAATAACCTGATTTCCGCAGTCAGAAATCAGAGCGGTCATCTCGCTCTTCCTGTCTTCGTCTCCTTCAATTGTAAAAAGGGCTGTGGAAAGCTCCTTGTAAGAATGCAGTTTACTGTTGACTGCAAGGAGCGGGTGGATAGAATAGGTGCTGCACAGATACGCAGCCTTATCCGAAAAGACGTCTGATGATAAAACACCACTGCAATGGCAGATCACTTTGTCTTTGATCTGCATGCTTTTCAACTGTTCCCAAACCTGGACAATACATCCATCCGGGACAGTCAGAAATAAAACTTCACTATCCTGCACCAGTTCTTCTAATGAATCATAACTTCTGGTACCGGTAAAATTTGCTGCCTCCTGGGCAGACTGAGGATTTCTGCTGAAGTAGCCGTTCAGGCAAGCGCCATGATCCGACAGATACTTACCAAGGGAAAAACCAACTTTTCCCGCGCCGATCAATCCAATTCTCATACGCATCCCTCCTTTATCCAGGTGGGATAGTAAAGTCCTGTTCCTGTAAGTGATACAAGCTTTCTGCGAAGAGTGTTTTCTTTTTTTATTCCGGCTTCCATCCTTCAAAGGTACAGAGCCGTGCAATAAGAAAGGTGCTATAAAGCACAAAGGTATAACTTCTTTTCGAATGCTATCCAAAGCGCATTATAGCACCAGTAATCTGCTCCTTCAATCACTCCTTGTCGCAAAAAGGTATTTTTGAAGGTACAATTCTATGAAAAATCTGTGTTCTGCCATTTGGGGGTATGAGTGCTTTCCAGCTATACTCTTACTTGGCAGCTCCGATTTCCGACAATGCTTTTATTTAGCAGCGCCGATTTCCAGCAGGCGGTCCAGGATCTGCATGGATACAGACTCCTTACTCATCAGATCCAGTCTTCTCACATCTGTTTTGGAGATCAGTGTCATTACATTGGTGTCCGTTCCGAATCCTGCACCGGCCACCTTCAGGTTATTGGCACAGATCAGATCCAGGTTCTTCTTCTCCAGCTTACCTTTCGCATACTCCTCCAGATTGCTGGTCTCCATGGCAAAACCACAGAGCAGCTGACCCGGACGTTTGTGAGCACCTAAGTAAGCCAGTGTATCCTCGGTACGCTCCAGCTGGATACTGGAATCTCCGTCTTTCTTTTTGATCTTCTCATCTGCCACTTCTGTTGGACGATAGTCTGCAACAGCTGCTGCCTTGATGATCATATCCTGCTCAGCTCCCACTGATGTTACAGCCTCAAAGAGATCTCTTGCACTCTTGATCTTCACGGTCTTCACGAACTCCGGTGGTGTCAGGGCAGTTTGACCTGTAACCAGAGTAACCTCTGCACCTCTGAGCATAGCCATTCTTGCCAGTGCATATCCCATCTTTCCTGTGGAGTGATTGGTGATATAACGGACAGGATCAATGGCTTCCTGGGTTGGGCCAGCTGTAACAAGGACTTTTTTACCGGCCAGATCCTTCGGAAAAGCAATGGCTCTCAGGATATGCTCCACAATGATTCGCTCCTCCGGGAATTTACCCTTGCCAACATCTCCGCAAGCCAGAAGACCGGATGCAGGCTCGATCAGCTCCCAGCCATAAGAAACAAGTTTTTTCATATTGTCCTGGGTAACCGGATTCTCATACATTCTGGTATTCATGGCAGGTGCAGCCAGTTTTGGACAGGTGCATGCCAGGATCGTAGTGGTCAGCATATCATCTGCCAGACCATTGGCCAGTTTTGCAAGCACATTGGCTGTAGCCGGTGCGATAATAGCAAGATCGGCTTTTTTAGCCAGCTCCACATGCTCTACCTCAAACTGGAAATTGCGGTCAAAAGTATCGGTCAGACATTTGTTGGATGTCAGTGTTTCAAAAGTGATTGGTGTAATAAACTGCTGTGCATTGGCAGTCATGATCACATGTACATCTGCATGCTGTTTTTTCAGAAGGCTGGCAAGATTTGCTGCCTTATATGCGGCAATACCGCCTGTTACTCCAAGAATGATTGTTTTTCCCTTTAACATCCTTCTCTTCTCCTTTTCCTCTGCGAAAATATGTAATTCTCTATATCAACCGACTGCCTGATCTCTTTATCAGCAGTTCATATAAAGCGGCTCTTCGCATTCCACTCCGCTTCTTGCTTGTCTTGTTTGTATTGTTTTCATCCACGTCTATAATAAGTGAATTTATCCATTCTTTCAAGCAAGAAGCGTATGCTTTTAGTGGCATTTTTATCATACACATGCTATACTAGTTACGGATTCTCAAACAGAACCCAAAGAATCCCTTTCCTTGATTGGAGACGCTAAAATTATGATGCTTTTTACTATTGATATCGGCAATACCAACGTTGTAGTAGGTGCTGTCGATGAAAAGCAGGTTCTCTTCAGAGAACGTATTCTGACCGACGCCACCCAGACCGTGCAGTGGTATGCCGATCAGATGTTAAAGAAACTGGCAGAGCACGGACTTCGACCATACGCTTTCGAAGGAGCGGTGATCGGTTCCGTAGTACCAACTGTCACAGAGCTTACCAAAAGAGCCTGGGAACAGATCAGTGGCCAGCAGCCCTTCGTCATTGGGAATGATGTAGAAACGGATCTTACTCTTGATATTGATGACCCGACAAAAATGGGACGTGACATATTAATCGGCGCAGTTGCAGCCGTCAGCATGTACCCTCTTCCACTCATTGTCTTTGATGTAGGAACGGCTACAACCGTCTGTGTTGTAGATAAGAACAAAGTAATCCCTGGCTATATGATCATGCCGGGACCATATACTTCTTTAAACGCGCTGAGTTCCAAGGCCGCTCAGCTGCCTGAGATCACCTTCGATGAGCAGCCGCGCATGCTGGGCAAAAACACGGTAGAGTGTATGCGAAGCGGAATCATGTATGGCCATGCCTGCATGATGGAAGAGATCATCCGCCGCATCGAAACAGAAGAGCTGGGAGAGCCTGCAACAGTAGTTGCTACAGGCGGACCGGTAGCAGATGTTATTCCATTGATCCACCATGAGATCTT
>JAKSRN010000127.1 GCA_024403585.1 Lachnospiraceae bacterium
TACAGATTTGCCTTAAAGTTTCCAAGAACCCTTAAATCCCCCGCCATCAACGAAATCTCATGAATCACTCGATCCATATCCGTTGTAAGCAGGTCTCCTGTGAACTCAATAAAGAACATATACTCCCAGTTACGATCCGGAATCGGTCTGGATTCCAGACGGCAGAGGTTAACATTGTGCACTGCAAAAACAGCCAGAACATTGTGAAGAGCACCTGAACTGTTTGCAGTTGTCAGAGAGATACAGATTTTGTCCCTCTCATCACGCAGCTCTGCTTCCGGTGATACGACAATAAAACGAGTGGTATTGTTGCCACTTGTATTACACTTTTTCTGCAGGATCTCAAGCCCGTAGATTTCAGCAGCACGCTCGGAACAGATGGCAGCTCTTGTTGGATCCTTTTTCTCTGCCACCATTTTGGCACTGCCTGCAGTATCAGCCTGAGCAACAGCTCTCCAGTCTTTATGCTGACCTAAAAACTGCTCACACTGGAAAAGTCCCTGCTCATGAGAATATACAGTTTTAATATCTTCCATCTTTGTTCCAGGCAGAACCATTAGGGCGTGGTTGATCTCTACTGTAGTCTCACCCACAAAAAAATAGTTGTATTTCTCCAGCTGGTCATAGACCTGACGGATGGCTCCTGTGGAAGAGTTCTCAATCGGCAGAACCGCATAATCTGCCTCTCCCTTATCCAGAGCAACAAAAGTGTCTTCGAAAGAATGCAGGCCTACTGCATTGACTCCTTTTCCGAAGAAATTGATGGCAGCCTGCTCGCTGTAGGCACCTGGCTCACCCTGGTAAACAACCCTCGGATTGGCAATCGGCTCCCTTCTCTTTTTCATCATATTCAGATATTTTACATAAGAAGCGCCGGAATACATGTCATCACCGGCATTGCCTCTTGGCCAGTTTCCCTGCACCAGCATGTTCTTTCTTTCCATCAGGTTCATGATCTGCATATTGATCTCGCCCAATGCACCTTTTAAATACTCTGATTCAGCCATTACATATCACGTCCCCACCTTTTTGCGGGGCTCTCTCCTTTATTATTAGTTACAAAGAGAGGGATGTTACTCCCTCTCTTATTTTACGGATATAAACCTATAATACTGTAGCACAAAACTCCTGCATTCGTGAAGTAAAATCTTTCAGAAGTGCATCATCCTTGGCAAAACAGAAACGCACCAGAGTGCCTCCCTCTTCACCATATGCAACTCCAGGAATCGCACCGATCTTTGCCTTCTCCAGAAGAAGATCACACACCTCTTCAGAAGACTTCTCAGTATCAAATTTCACCCATGCGTAAAATGCTCCCTCCGGCAGCTTGAACTCAATATTCGGAATGTCCTTCAGACCTTCATACACAATATTTCTTCTACGCTCATAAGCTGCTCTCATCCGCTCTGTTTCATCCTGAAGCTTTAATGCCACGATTGCACCCTTCTGGATAAAGCTGTTGGTACAGCTCATGGAATGCTGGAAGATCTTAAGGGCTCCCTTATAGATTTCCGGTGAGCAGGCAAGATAACCAAGACGCCAGCCGGTCATGGCAGAGCATTTTGAAAAGCCGTTGATGATGATCACTCTGTCACGGAATTCCGGATCAGCAGCCAGACTTACAACCTTACGTCCGTCAAAGATGATCTGCTCGTAGATCTCATCTGAGATCACAATGATATCCGGATGTTTTCTGAGCCAGCTCTTGATCTCTCTCTCATCAGCTTCAGACATGATCTTTCCTGTCGGATTGTTCGGGAAATTGATGCAGATGGCTTTTGTTTTATCAGAAGTATGTGCTTCCAGCTGCTCTTCCGTGATCGCATAGTCCTTGTTATAGTCCAGATGTACTGCAACAGGTGTTGCTCCGCAGAGAGTCGCAATAGCCGGATAAGAAACCCAGCCCGGTGTCAGCCACATCATCTCATCTCCCGGATTCATCAATGCCTGGATTGCAGCATAGATGGCATATTTGCCGCCTGGAGTGATCAGAATCTGCTCCGCTGTATAGTTGGCATTATTATCCTTATTCAGCTTATCCGCTATTGCGGCACGAAGCTCCGGATCACCTTTGGAATTACAGTAATGGGTATTTCCCGCAAGCATCTGGCGATAGACTTCGTCGCAGATTGCCTTTGGAGTATCAAAATCCGGTTCACCGCCAGTCAGATTCATGACGGTAGGATCCACAGACTGCATTTTCGAAATATTCTGCATAAGTGTGACTGATCTGGACGGTTCAACAAGGTCCAGAGCAGCATTGAGAATTACTGACATACTTTACTCCTCCTATATAGAATCTCAAGAACGCTTCGGTCGGCTCTTGCGTGGTCCCCCGGACCACACATCCCGCCCGAAACTACATCTACGAATCAATAGCTCTGCATACAGCCTGACTATTTACTTCATTGTAGTTCCGTCGTAGACATTTCCACAGTAAGCAAAGAAGAGGTCATCATCTGCTACTGTTGCGCGGATATCCTCATAGAGATCAACGGATGCACCACGCATCTGTGTACGCAGCTCATCGCTTACAGGAAGCAGTTCTGAATAGTGACCGCTTGTTGCCTCAGCACCTGTGATCTCCACCAGACGGGAGTCGGTACGCTCCACAGCCATCTCACGGGCATAATCCGTAGCGATGGATGCCGCCTCATCTACGATGGCTTTCTCATCATCCGGAAGATTCTGATAGAACTCATCAGATGTGATCAGTGCCAGAAGATGTGGCAGATGGTTGGTCTCTACAACATAATCCTGTACCTCATAGAATTTAGAGGAACAGATAACCTCGTATGGGTTCTCCTGCGCATCAACTGTATGCTGCTCCAGCGCTACATACAGCTCTGCAAATGCCATCGGCGCCGGGCCTGCACCCAGACCGTTCCAGAATGCCATATGGTTACTGTTCTCCATAGTACGAATCTTAATTCCCTTGAAATCTTCGAATTTCTCGATTTTCTCATTGGTAGACATAACACGGAAGTTCTGGTCTGCCATGCCAAGAAGACGATAGCCGCCGGCATTGTAGATCTCATTGACCTTGTTCATGAACACTTCATCATCCAGTACCTGATGCAGTTCATCCAGGTTACTGAATACACAAGGAAGATCAAAGAGAGCCAGTCTTGGCAGGTAACTTACTTCCGGTGCAGTATTCTGTACAACGAATGGAATATCTCCACACTGTACAGACTCGATCAGCTCGGTATCACCACCCAGTGTGGAGTTGTGATATACCTGGATCTTCAGCTTTCCATCAGAGAGTGTCTCCACTTCCTCTGCAAATTTCTTAGCAAATAAGCCGGTAACAGTATCCTCCGGGCTGGCTGTTGCCATAACCCATGCGTAGGTCTGCTCACCATTTCCCTCGCCACAGCCTGTCATCAGAAGAGAAGCTGCCATTATCAGGGCACAGCCTGACAGAGCAAGGAGTTTACCAGTTTTATTCATGATTTTTTTCAGTCCCATAACACCCTCCTTACGCAATCAGACACAGACTGATCTGTGGAATAAAGGTTACAAGCAGCAGTGCGATGAAGAAGAGAATGATCATCGGCATAGCTTTTCTTGCAATCTCCATAACAGGCACATCTGTCAGTGAGGAAGCCACAAACAGGTTTACGCCGATCGGAGGAGTTACAAATCCGATTGCCAGGTTGACAACCATGATGATACCGAACTGAACCGGATCAACACCGAATGCAGCTGCTACAGGAAGCAGGATTGGTGTAAGGATCAGGATTGCCGGTGTAGTATCCAGGATCATACCAACTACCAGAAGGATCAGGTTGATCACAAGCAGTACTGCAACCTTGCTGGTGAATCCGTTGGTGATCCAGGAAGAAATAGACTGAGGAATATTCATCAGTGTCAGAATACGGCTGAATGCAACAGAAGCTGCCAGGATAAAGAGAATCGGTGCGAAAGTTCTTACCGCCTCTGTCAGTACGTTTGGAAGATCCTGGATCTTCAGTGTACGGTATACCAAAAGAGAGATGATCAGTGCATAGAATACAGAGATACATGCTGCCTCTGTCGGTGAAGTAACACCACTGTAGATACATCCGAGAATGATCACTGGTGTAAGAAGAGCCCAGATCGACTGCATAAATACTTTGCCGAAGGACTGTTTGTGCAGCTCGTCAACCAGTTTCGCGATGGCTGCTTTATCCTCTCCGTGGCGTTTGCAGTAATAGAAAGCATAACCCATCAGGATAATGGCGATCATGATTCCAGGAACAACACCAGCCTTAAAGAGGTCAGATACAGAGGACTCAGATGCCTGTGCATACAGAATAAACGGAATGGATGGTGGGATAATAACACCCAGACCACCGGATACAGCTACAAGGGCAACTGCAAATTTTTTATCATAACCCATCTCCAGCATGATCGGGATGGTCATGGATCCTACTGCTGCTACTGTTGCAGGAGCAGAACCGGAAATTGCACCGAAGAAGAGACAGGTGATTACCACTGCACATGGGATTCCTGCAGTTCTCTTTCCGATAAAATAAGCAAATACGTCAAACAGTTTTTTAGAAATGCCACCTTTCGCCATGATGATTCCTGAAAGTACAAACAGAGGAATCGCCAGCAGTGTAGTCTGGTTCAGACCGCCCACCATGCTTCGGAGAATAAATACACCGGAAACTGTGAAGGAATCAGTCAGAAGGGATGGCAACAGAGCTGTGATGGCAACGGCAAGACCAACCGGCACTGCCAGACACAGAAGCACTGCAAAAAGGATCATAATCAATGCGGTCATGCTTTTGCTCCTCCTTTCATCAGATTATTCACTTCACGGATGGCTGCCTGCAGTACACGAACTGCAAGAAGAACAAAGCCAACCAGCGGAGCACTCTGGATCCAGGTCATAGGCAGCTTCATGGCAGCACTGGTTGCACCGGAAGCTAACGCCTGCTGTACATAAGTAATAGAATATGGGATCATGATCACGCAGAAAGCAAATACGATCACGTGACGGATCAGACGGATGGCAGGGATCACCTTCTCCGGCATTGCGTTCTGCAGCTGCTCAATTTTAATTGATACACGTTTTTTTACACAGTAGCTTACTGAAAGGAAGCCTGACCAAACCAACATGTAGCGAGCCATCTCATCAGACCAGGTCAGCGCGTTTTTGAATACATAACGGGCAATGATCTGAGCCAGCATAATGCAGGCAATGGCAGCTAACAGCAGGGCCAGAAGAACTTCTTCCAGATGACTGTCAATCCATTTTACAAGTTTCATTCTTTCTCTCCTTTACTTTTTACTCTTTCTTTTTACATTTTGTTTGTTGCCAGAATTGTAAGAAGCTCATCTCTCATTGCATCCACAGGAGCCTTCTTTCCAGACCACAGCTCCACCTGTGCTACTCCCTGGAAGAGAGACATCCACAATCCATTCAGCGTTTTCAATCCGAGTCCTTTGGCCTGTCTCAGAAACTTTGTTTCTGCCGGATTGTAACAGGCATCAAAACACAGCTGTCCCTTTCGGAGATATTCCTTTGGAACAGGTGTCTGTCCGATGGTAGATCCGAAACCAATGCCACTGGCATTGATCACGCAGTCAGATTCAGAGACACGATCAAATTCACCATGAGGGATCACAACCGCAACCGGCTCCAG
>JAKSRN010000128.1 GCA_024403585.1 Lachnospiraceae bacterium
CTCCAGCAATTCTGTCGCATTCGGAACATTTGAACCGGCAAACATCACAAACAGATTATAGACATCTGTTGCATAGATGGATTCCGTAAGCTTTTTCTGTCCGGAAAGATAGTGTGCAAGACCATAAATTATTCCATTCTGTTTTTCATTCGTCGCATGTAAGCGGTTTGCCAGAACAGATTTACGCATATCCGTATCCACAAGGAGCACTCTCTTATCCGACTCGCTAAAGGATCTGGCCAGATTAAAGGCCACCGTACTTTTTCCTTCATCGGGAACCGTACTTGTTACAAGAATTACCTTAACGTCATCACCGCAAAACTGAATATTATTTCGCAATACACGAAGTGATTCTCTCATACTGTTGCTTTGCTCCGGCAACGCTGTAAATTTAATAGTATCCATCAATTACACCTGCCTCTTCCTTCTGGCACTATACGTTCCTATAGCACTATCATATATTTTAAAACGAAAACAACGCTGGCACAAGAAAACAGATTGTTATATGTTACAGTTTCTTTTCGAGATGCAACCGATCATTAATCTCTGAATCAAGCATCAATATGTGAACTTCAGGCTTTGATCTCAATCTGGAATGCAGAATAATCCTGCACATCTCTCGGAACAGGGATACCTACTCTCATAAGAGCTGCACCTGACACTATGACGCTTCCTGCAATATCGCCTGAAACCGTATACTGCAGGTCTTTATCAAGACCTTTTACCTTCACATATTCCTGTGGTCCGTTTACAGTCTGATTGGTAATTACAATGCTTAAAAGACTCTCCTTCTTGTCCTTGGAAACTGACTGCCATGCAGTAAAGTTACCTGTACTGAATGGATTGGTCAGTCTGTAATAATCTCCTTCGGAAATCAGTTTAAAGTATTTTTTGAATCGTTTACTCATCTTCTGACAACCGGCAAGGATCTCCGGCTCCAGATGCGTAGCATCCAGCTCGTATCCAAAGGTTCCGCCCATGGCGATCACTGCTTTTGTATCAAACGGAACATATGCGGTGGAGTCAGATACATGGGCACCCTGGGTACATGGCGGATAAAGGAAAGAAGCGCCATAGTGTAATTTCAGGTTATCGATCGGTTTTGTATTATCAGATGACCAGTACTGTGGATAATAGCTGAGCATAGCAAGATCGAATCTTCCACCACCACCGGAACAGCCTTCAAAGAGGATATCCGGATGTGTTTTAATGATTCCGTCCATAATACGGTAAAGACCCAGTACCATTCTGTGAGCCAGCTCACCCTGTCGCTCGGAAGCAAGGGCATTGGACCAGAGGTCAGTGACAGAACGGTTGATATCCCACTTCATATATGCGATATTTGCATCGTCCAGAATGGCATTGACAGACTCGATCAGATAATCCTGTACATCCCTTCTGGATATATCCAGTGCCAGCTGCTCACGGCTGACGATGGCATCACGGCCAGGGATCTCCATCGCCCAGTCCGGATGTTTTCTGTAAAGATCAGAATCCACAGAAACCATCTCCGGCTCAAACCAGATACCAAATTTCATATCCAGTTCATTCACCTGTTTTACCAGATCATGCAATCCACAATGAATCTTATTTCTATTGACGAACCAGTCACCAAGACCTGATTTATCATTGTCACGTT
Organism: Lachnospiraceae bacterium; assembly: GCA_024403585.1. Classification (GTDB taxonomy): domain Bacteria; phylum Bacillota; class Clostridia; order Lachnospirales; family Lachnospiraceae; genus JAKSRN01. The sequence continues at coordinate 1,640 of JAKSRN010000128.1, forward strand.
TTCCGAACCAGCCATCATCCATAACCAGCATCTCAACGCCCATTTTTTTAGCGGCTTTAGCAACTTCCACCAGTTTCTTATCATCAAAATCAAAGAAAACAGCTTCCCAGGTATTGATGAGGATCGGTCTCTCCTCATGCATGAATTTACTCCTGTTGAGATTTGATCTGATAAAATCATGGTAAATATGAGTAATACCAGTAAGTCCTTTTTCTGTACAGGTCATTACTACTTCCGGTGCGGTGAATCGCTCACCTGCTTCTAAAAGGAAGTTAAAGTTCTTATTATTGATACCCATCTGAACACGAAGCTGATCATACTGATCCAGCTCCACTTCTGCCAGAAAGTTACCGGAATACATCATAGCCATTCCATAGCAGGTACCAAAGTCTTCTGTTGCATCATGATCACAGAGGATCAGATAAGGGCTCTGCTGATGAGAAGAAGAACCACGTCCGGATTCAAAACGGTGGATATGATGATTCACACACATTCTCTCCACCTGCTTTTCCTGACCATATCTGCCAGGGAAAGAAACAATATCTTTATCTGAACCGTTAGTAAAGTCCAGACAGGAAGCCATGATTTTTCTCAGATGAATGGTACCTGAACCAGCATTATAAACAAGTGTGGAACGAGTGATGATATCTTTCTCTTCGAAAACAGAATATAAAAGTGTTACTTCAACCAGGGAAACGGGATCAGCAAGTGTGATCTCGAGAGTATCTACAGTATCTTTCTCTGTTGCAAAACAGGTTGGAAGCCCATCCAGTGTAAACTTACCTGTTTTAATTCTATAATCTTTCACTTTACCGCCAAAAACCATACTTCCGTCAGCATTGACAACTTCCATGGAACTGGTACGGAAATCGCCCTGCTGGTAGGTAGAAAACTCCTGTGGCTGGGCATCCAGTGAGAATGTTCTGTCCTGGATAGATTCGATCGGATTGCCGGAAAAACCTCTGTCATACTGTTTGATCTGATAAGACACATCCTCATCCGGAATAGAAGGTCCATAATAGGTATGGATCAGATAGTCCAGGTTACCGATTTTCATCTGGTAAGTGGTATTCTTCGTATGTAATGAAAATGTTTTCTGCTTTTCATTAAAAATAATTGACATGTTGCTCTCCTTTTTTCTCTCAGTTCTATGTAAAGGATACTTGTATTTGACACCATATGAATGCTTTCAAACCTGTTTATGTCAAAAGCAATATTGATATATTGGCGTCAAGCAAAGTACCTGAACACGCAGCTCTGACTCGTGTTCAACAATGTATTATAATATATTTTTATTCAAATAGAAATTTAAAAAAGCATCATCTCACAAATAGTATGCAGATTTCTCACATTGTATCTGCAACCAAGTAGCCTGACTCCTAATGTACATTCGCCAAATGTCTGCCTATGTGTGAGCACACGCAGCCACTTGGCTCATCGTATATACAAAAAAGAACGAAATATCAGCTTATAGATACTTCGTTCTTTATATAGTCTTCTATTAGTCTTCTATCTAGGATACAGCCATATTCTTCTGGATTCTATGTAGAGTGACAAAGAATGCGGTCATCTGGAATATTCCCGCTGCAGCCCATGCTGAACCATCCATCAGGAAGAGACCAAGCTGTCCTAAAACAGCAGGTAAAAAAGCAGTAGCACAGATTCTTGCACCCATCTCACAGATACCGGAAAGCATCGGTGCAACTGTATTGCCGATTCCCTGCAGAGAATAACGGAAGAGGTTCATCAGATAACACATTGGCAGACAATATGCCATCACCATTGTATAACGATAGGTAACATCCAAAGCTGCCGCTGCATCCGTAACATCCTTTGAAAGGAACAGACCAACAATCTGGTGACCAAAGAGTACCATGGTAAGCAGGATGATTCCTGCGATACAAAGACTGATCACGATTCCCCTGCGAATTCCGGAGCGGACACGGTCCATCTTCTTTGCACCATAATTCTGTCCAAGAAAAGTGGAGGATGCAAAGCCAAATGCTGCTGATGAAGTATCCATCAGACCATGGAGTTTATTGGCTGCTGTACATCCCGCAACAACAATATATCCATAGGCATTAATAACGGACTGTGCATAGATGCCTCCGATTACTGTAATGGACTGGGAAATTGCCTGCGGGATACCAAGACGGCACAGCTGTAAGATAATTGATTTGTCTGGCAGAAAATCTCCCTGCTGCATATGAAAAACGTCACTTTTTCTCATTACAGCATAACAATAGAGAAAAGCGATCAGCTGTGCCAGCAGTGTGGCAAAAGCAGCTCCAAGAATTCCCCATCGAAAAACTGCTACAAACAGAACATCCAGTCCCACATTGCAGAAACCGGCTACGATCATTGCGATCAGAGGGGTCTTACCATCTCCTACAGCACGCAGGATAGCCGCTGCCATATTATAACCCAACACAATAAGAGATCCGGCATACATGGCTGTCAGATAAGTTCTTGCACCTGAAAAGATTGAATCCTCTGTACCAAGTAATCTAAGCAGAGGTACTGCAGCACTTGTACTGACCACGGTATAAAGAATTCCAATTACGATGGTTACAAGAATGCACATGCAAACCGATTTTCGGAATTTTTCCTTGTTACCTGATCCAAAATTTTGGGCAACCACAGCTGAAAAGCCCTGTGTAAGAGCAAGGATGCTCCATAACACCAGATAATAAAGCCAGTCACAGGCTCCAAGAGAAGCGAACGCGCTTACTCCAACATTGCGGCCAACAATGATTGCATCTACAATGGAATACATCTGCTGGCCAAGATTTGTAAGAATCAACGGAATAGCAAGCTGCAGCAAAAGCTTTGTAGTATTTCCGCTGGTCATATCAATAGAACGATGCATAAATCAAACCCAAACGATATACATCAAAGATCCACCCAAATACTGCCCTTTGCATTACTCTCAACGCAAGCCTTTACAAATTTCAGACTCTCGATACCATCCTCAATTGTAAAATAACGAAGGCTATGATCCTCTCTGCCCTCTTTCTTCGCTATCAGACTGATGCAATAGGCTTTATAAATATTTGCGAATGCTTGATAAAATCCTTCCGGATGTCCTGCAGGCAAACGACAAAGATCCACGCACTCAGGACTGTTGTATTCACGATTGGCAGTAATGGTACGTACAGGCTGATTCAATGGTGCATAGATCAGCTCCATTGGATGCAGGTGTGACCATTCAATGGAACCTTTTTCACCATATACACGAACTTTAACAGCACAGTCAGAACCGGAAGCTATCTGCGAAGCCCAAAGCATTCCCGGAACACCACCCTCATACTGGGCAAGAACCTGAATGTCATGATCCAGTGTTGATGCTGGCTCATAGCCTGTAAATCTTGCAATGACTCTCTCCATCTTTAATCCTGTCATACGTGAAACCAGTGCTTCCAGGTGAGTACCGATATCAGAAATACAGGCTGTTCCACCAGAACGTACAGGATCCAGTCTCCAGGTAGCCTGATCGCTGTTCTCTGCAACGGTCTGAACAATTACCCAGTCCTGCGGATACTCTGCCACAATGTTCAGAATCTTTCCAATATCTCCATGATCGATCATGGCACGTCCCTGCTGAACAGCATGATACGAACCATAGGTATAAGTAACACCGATCAAAAGATCTTTTTCCTCAGCAATCGCCTTTAACTCCATCGCTTCCTCAACTGTAACTGTAACAGGTTTGTCACAGACAACATGGATGCCACGCTCCAGGAAATATTTTGCAATCTCATAATGAGAATCTGTAGGAGTTACGATGGTTACAAAATCAATGCCATCCTCTCTTGCAGACTCTGCATCCGCCATCTCTTTATAACTTGCATAAACACGGGATTCATCGTCTACATCCCATGCTTTTGCTGTCTCTTTATTCTTCTCAGGATTTCTGGTAAAGCATCCGGCAACCAGACGCGCAAGATTGTCTTCTGTTGCACCGCGTCTGTGCACATTACCGATGAATGC
>JAKSRN010000129.1 GCA_024403585.1 Lachnospiraceae bacterium
CCTTTGTTTTCAATTGTCATTCCAACTTTCTGGATTACGCCTGTGGAAGGACAGCCGGTCAGAAGGATACGTTTTGCATCCGGAGAAACAGGACGCTCACCCTTCTGGTATGCTTCTTTAGCTGCAGCTACTTTTGCTTTAAATGCTGCCATCTGCTGCTCCGGACCAAAATTAAATACGCCCTGAGCCAGTGTAGACATAACTTCAGAAGCTTTCAAAGCCGGTGGTACCATGCCCTGCAGTTCATAAAGATCCAGCTGTGCTTTACGCAGTTCATTACGTACATGGGCAGCTTTTCTGAGTTTCTCATCAGTGATCTCAACACCGTAAACCTTTTCCAGTTTCTCTTTCAGAAGTTTCACTTCCTCATACCATACATCTTTGGCATATGGACGGCCTTGTCCCTGTGGCAGCTGAAGAATATAAGTCTCTTTGATCTCATTCAGAAGCTCGAACATTTTTTTCTTACCATCGCAGGTTGTCTCGCCGATAATCAGATCGGAGAAATAGGTGTATGGGCATTTATCTGTATAGGCAAAGCCATAGGTGCCCTTGATGAGAGGGCAGAGGTTTTTGGGAAGAACCTTCTCTGCATCCGCGATTGGTTCGTTGCTGGTTCCACATAAACCTACAGCTGCAGCACCTGCTGCATCAATTACCTCCAGTGGCGTATAGGAGCAGAGATAACCAATCAGATGGCCCCCGTTCTGGCAGTAGTCTTTCACTTTCAGAAAACTATTTTTACGAGCATCGACGAATTCATCGAATGATTTTGGTAATTCATATTGATCCATATAAAAAGCCTCCTTTTTGTGTTGTTGCTATACTTAACTGGGGTTATTTTATCATGGATTGGTGTATATATATAGGAAAAAACTCGATATATTTAATAATCAAATATAACGTATTGGATTATTAATGACGCTGTTTTGGGACTGCTTCAGTTGACTCATATCAGGCTTTTCTCTTATATGACAAAGGGTGCTAACGCATTTGCGAAAGCACCCTTATGTCATGGGAATAATTATCCATTTACCCTATCAAGATTGTTTTACTGGTTAAAGTTAGCGATTGAGAATGGCACGCTATCAGTAATCTCAGTCTTTCCGGAAGTATCCTGGTATACATGTACTACCTGCAGAGATGGTTTTGCTCCTTCCTCATGCTGATATACTTTACAGAGAACTGTGTAATTGGTTCCTGATACAACCTGTGTTCCAAGAACAGCGATTGGGTTATAGGAGATCCCTGTTTGTTAAAAGGGCATCCAGAACAGCATCTTTTGCATCTCCAGGAAGGTCGTTGTTATAGCAGTCATCTGCGATCTGCCATCCGCCAGCCTCAGCACCATCAGCCTCAGCACCAAATGACTGTGCTGTTGGATCAAGATCAGATACGGATTTCAGCTCAACTTTTCCATCCAGATCCTGGTATGCGATCATAATGTGGAAGTTGTGAGCACCATCTGTATCCTGAGTCAGGAATGCATGGTTTGTACCTGCAACTACCTGAGATCCGAGATAGCAAATTGCCTGCTGAGATCCACCAGCCTGGCTTACTGCCTCATCGAATACCTTCTGAAGATCCTCTGGAAGAGCTGCTTTATTGTTCTGTGTATTGATTGTTCCGCCTGCTACAGCTTCCTCAGTTGCTACTGGGTTTTCAGGTGTATTGTTCTTGCCACATGCTGTAAGTCCTGCGAATGCTGTTACTGTAAGTGCTGCTGCCATTGCTAATGCGATTGTTCTTTTTTTCATTGTGTGTTCCTCCTGTTTTGAAATCTTTTTGTGTGTTTTTTGGTTGTGTAAGTGGTTTGTTTCTTAACTTGAGATAACTATAACATGGGAATCTTACATAAACCTTACAAATAAATTAATGCATAAAAAAACGAGCGGATCCCTGCTTCTTTGCATGAAACACGCTCGTTTTCCAGGGGAACATATTCAGTACGACAGCCCCTTATGGTCAAATTATTTATTTATAAGCGCCACCATTATAGGTATTGCCTCTCATGAGAGAGAAGTGGAAGACTGGTTTATCCACCTTCAGAATACGCATTGGCATATGAGGGATATTTCCCGGAATCCAAACCAGTGTGGATTTGGTCAGGAGACGGCGCTCACCATTGATGGCAATCTCAATCTCTGCATGCAGATTGTATGGATCATCCGGATCACTTCCGAAGAAACCAATCAGTTCATCATCCTCATGTACATGCTCTGGGAAAACAGGATCTCTCTCAGGAACCGCATAATACCATGCAGTGTTCATCTGCATAGCGCCAGGAACAACATTTCCATCCATCCAGAGGATGCGGTGAGAGAATTTTTTGTACATCTCCTGAAATGCTGCATCACCATTAACAGGAGCCTGCAGAGTCTGTACAACGTAATCGCCATACTGGCCTTTTTCATCGTTCATTAACATAAATATAGTTCCTCCGTTCTGTATTATATTTATAAATTATAACATATATGTAATCGAAATTGGGAAGGTTTTTGGCTTTACAATGACACAGAGCATTCCATTTATGTAATAGAATTTATATTAGTAATTATTTACATCTTACTTCCTTTATTTAATAAGGTGTTGACATATACACCTTCAAAGTGTTATCTTAGTAACAGCGAAATACGTAGAAGAGGACTAGTAGATAGAAGACCTGATTACAGAAAGTGGCTGGTTGATGCGAAGCCATAGAAGGTGTCTGTTGAACTGACCTCAGAGTGGCTGCCCGAAATCGATATGAAAGTAGACGCAGACGGCTTCCCACCGTTATAGGGGATAAGATATGAAGATCATAAGATCCGTATCTGATGAGTGTACGATTATTCGTAAATAAGAGTGGTACCGCGTAGGTTAAATGTCCTTCGTCTCTTGCAGTGACTGCAGAGGTGTAAGGGCTTTATTTATTTTATGATAATCGGGATAAAAGTCTGAGACAGCGTGTGCTTGCTCGAACGCTGGTGAAAGACTTTGAGACCGTAACATTACGGAGTATCCAGAGAAAAAACCGAGATGGAGTGATGCGTAAGCATCATGAGAATCGAGGGTTTTGTAGCACAGCGAAAACACGAGTGGAGCTGTGCGTGTTATCATAATAACTGTATAGAGGAAACCACAATATATAGAATGCATATTTCGCGAAAGCTTACCATATTACAGGAGGAAAAGAATTATGATGACCCCAAGCAAGTACAAAATCCAGTATTACATGCCACCAGTAGAGTGCAATGACTGGGTTAAGAAAGACCATGTAGACAAAGCACCTGTATGGTGTTCCGTAGACCTTCGTGACGGAAACCAGGCACTTGTTATCCCAATGAGCCTGGAGCAGAAGGTAGAGTTTTTCAAACTGCTTGTTAAAGTTGGATTTAAAGAAATCGAGGTTGGATTCCCGGCAGCTTCTGAGACAGAGTATGAGTTTCTTCGTACCCTGATCGAGAATGATCTGATTCCTGATGATGTTACAGTTCAGGTACTGACACAGGCTCGTGAGCATATCATCAAGAAAACATTCGATGCACTGAAAGGCTGCAAGAACGCAATCGTTCATGTATACAACTCCACATCTTTCGCTCAGAGAGAGCAGGTATTCAGAAAATCCAAAGAAGAGATCAAAGAGATCGCAATCAAAGGTGCACAGCTTCTGAAAGATCTGACAGAGGAAGCTGGAGCAAATTACCGTTTCGAGTACTCACCAGAGTCCTTCACAGGAACAGAGCCAGAGTACGCACTGGAAGTATGTAATGCAGTACTGGATGTATGGCAGCCAACAGCTGACAGAAAAGCAATCATCAACCTGCCATCTACTGTACAGCTTTCCATGCCACATGTATACGCTAGCCAGATCGAGTACATGAGCAAAAACATGAAATATCGTGAGAACGTTGTGATCTCACTTCATCCACATAACGACAGAGGTACAGGCGTAGCTGATGCAGAGCTTGGAATTCTGGCCGGAGCTGACCGTATCGAGGGAACACTCTTCGGAAACGGTGAGAGAACAGGTAATGTAGATATTGTTACACTTGGTATGAACCTTTACATGCACGGTGTAGATCCAGAGCTTCATTTTGATGATATGCCTGATATCTGTGAGAAATACACAGAGTACACAGATATGACTGTAGATGCAAGAAGCCCATTCTCAGGTGCTCTGGTATTCGCAGCATTTTCCGGATCACATCAGGATGCGATCGCAAAAGGAATGCAGTGGAGAATGGACAACGAGCCAGACCGCTGGACAGTTCCATATCTTCCGATCGATCCAACAGATATCGGAAGAAACTACGATGCAGACGTTATCCGTATCAACAGCCAGTCCGGAAAGGGTGGCGTAGGCTACATTCTGGAGAGAAACTATGGACTGAACCTGCCGCCTAAGATGCGTGAGGCAATGGGATACGCAGCAAAAGATCTGTCCGATCATCTCCACAAAGAGCTGCAGCCGGATGAGATCTACAGCCTCTTCCTGTCCAAGTTCAAAGATGTTGTTAAACCATTTGATATCAATGGTGTACACTTCAAACAGGAAGACAAACGTGTCATCTCTGCAGAGGTTAACTGCCGCAGAGGAGATGAGCCATTTGGCATCGTTAAAGCAAAAGGAAACGGACGTCTCAATGCTGTTTCTCTGGCTCTTAAGAAAAAATATCATCTGGACTACGAGCTTGTTACATACCAGGAGCATGCTCTTACACAGCTGTCCAGCTCAGAGGCGATTGCATATGTAGGTGTTCAGAACGATGACGGAAAGATCTTCTGGGGATCCGGAATTGATTCCGATATCATCCGTGCTTCCATCGATGCGCTGCTTACAGCAATCAACAATATGTATGCAGAGTAAGTGAATCGGGCATAGGATATTACATGACTAAGCAGGAATGTTAACTAAATATACTTGTGATTAAATTAAAAAGTGGGCAGGGTTTTCCTTGTCCGCTTTTTGCGTGGCAAGACAGGTGTATTTGGGATATACTATATGTTTAGAAAACAGTCTAATAGATATGCAAATAGGAGATAATTAGTTATGTCAGATAAAAAATGTATAGTTATGATTGGTATCCTTGCAATGGGGATGTCTGTTCTGACCGCCTGTGGAAAATCTACAGATCAGGCGGATGCTACAGAAGCTGCAAAGACTACAGTTTCTGTAAGTTCCGAGCCTGTATCAGTACCAGATAAGACTGCTGACGCTAAGAATTCAGAGAGTAAAAACACCTACGATTTTGAGATTGATGATGAAGAAGACGAGGAATTTGACTTTGAATGGCCTTATCCAAATGTTACTGCCTGGACCTGGGAAGAAACAGATCCCCGCATTGCGGAGATCAGCTTATCAGATAATGCAATTTCCTGCTTTGATGATATAGTGGGTGGATACAAAATCCAGCAGGTAAAGAGTGACAACGATGATGAGCGTGTAGGCTGGTACTGGTATCTTAGTATTGGTTATGATGAATATGGTCCTTCTTTGGCAATCTATGATGATGAAGCAGGTAATCCCGGTGTTCAGGGATATATTTCTTACATAGATGACAAGAACATTACGGTGCTGATCGATTATTGGTATTACGAGGACATGCCGAAAGCCAATTGGAGCGA
>JAKSRN010000013.1 GCA_024403585.1 Lachnospiraceae bacterium
GCCTGTGTACACTTCTCTGTGGCATAGATGCATCGTTTCGCAAAACGGCAGCCTGTACCCGGATTGATCGGGGATGTCAGCTCACCCTGCAGAATGATACGATCCATCTTCACATCCGGATCCGGAACAGGGATTGCTGAAAGCAGTGCCTCTGTGTATGGATGAAGCGGATGTGCAAAGATCTCAGCCGCCGGTGCCTTCTCCACCATCTGACCCAGATACATAACCGCGATATCATTGGAAAAATGCTTAACAACGGAAAGATCGTGTGTAATAAACAGATACGTCAGTCCTAATTCTTCCTGCAGATCCTGCATCAGGTTCAGAACCTGTGCCTGAATGGATACATCCAGTGCAGATACCGGCTCATCACAGACAATGAACTTTGGATTCAGCGCCAGAGCACGGGCAATACCGATTCTCTGTCGGCGTCCGCCGTCCAGCTCATGGGGATAAGAGTTGATCAGTCGCTGAGACAATCCAACCATGTCCATGATCTTGCGAACATGAGCATTGATCTCCTCCGTCTGGTTTTTCTTAAACATGCCATGGATCAGCATCGGCTCCAGAATTGTCTCCTTAACCGTCATACGCGGATTCAGGGAAGAATATGGATCCTGGAAGATGATCTGCATCTCCTGGCGGAGTTTTTTCATCTTTGCCTTGTTGTAGCTGAGGATGTCCTCCCCCTCAAAATACACCTTGCCGGCAGTCGGCTCATGAAGCCTGAGGATGGCACGTCCCATAGTGGATTTACCACAGCCGGACTCGCCTACAATACCCAGTGTCTCACCACGGTTCAGAGTAAAGTTCACATCGTCTACCGCATGCAGCTTGCCCTTTGGTGTATCGAAATATTTTTTCAGACCCTCTACACGAAGGATCTCCTGATTTTTCTCTGCCATCAGTTCTCCTCCTTTCCTGCTCTCCAGCAAGCAGCACAGTGTGTAGCGGAAAGCTGTGTCATTACCGGCGCCTGGCTGCGACAGCGGTCATCCGCATATTTGCATCGTGGGCTGAACTTGCAGCCAATCGGAAGATTCATTGGATCCGGCATCAGTCCGTTGATCGGACTCAGGCGTTTCACATCAGCCGTCAGACTCGGAATGGATCCGAACAGTCCCTCTGTGTATGGATGGGTGGTGGATTTGAATACATCACGGAGAGTACCGTACTCCACGATCTCACCTGCATACATGATCGCAACATTGTCACAGATCTGCGCAACAACACCCAGATCGTGGGTGATCAGCAGCATGGAGGTATTCATCTGATTTTTCAGATTGGTCATCATATCCAGTACCTGTGCCTGAATGGTTACATCCAGTGCGGTCGTAGGTTCATCTGCGATGAGAAGCTGTGGATTACATGCAAGAGCGATCGCAATTACCACTCTCTGCTTCATACCACCGGAGAACTGGTGCGGATATTCAATGGAACGGTCTGCCGGGATACCTACCATCTCCAGCATCTCTTTTGCCTTCAGAGCAGCCTCCTTCTTATTCAGGTTCTGATGGATTCCGATTACCTCTGCGATCTGATCACCGACAGTCATAACCGGGTTCAGGCTGGTCATAGGATCCTGGAAGATCATGGAGACCTCATTACCCCTGATCTTACGCATGGAAGCGGCATCCTTCTTCAGGAGGTCTTCCCCCTCGAAGTAGATCTCTCCGGATTTTACCTTTCCGGGAGGATTCGGAACGATTCCCATAATACCTTTGGCAACCGTTGTTTTGCCGGCTCCGGTCTCACCAACAAGACCCAGAGTGGTTCCTTTTTCAATGGTCAGGTTCACGCCATTAACCGCATGTACCACGCCATCGCTGGTTTCGTATTTAATAACGAGATCTTTGATCTCAAGTAAATTTTCACTTTTCATCTTATGATCTCCTCTTAGTTTTTCAGTTTTGGATCCAGTGCATCACGCAGGGCATCACCCACCAGATTCAGTGACAGAATAGTCAGCATGATCGCCAGTCCCGGGAATGCAGTGATATGCCATGCATCACGCATGTACTGACGGGCATTGGACAGCATGCCTCCCCACTCCGGTACAGGTGGCTGGATACCCAGGCCTAAGAAGGAAAGACCTGCAATGGAGAGAATACATCCCGCGATACCAAGAGTCGCCTGTACGATGATCGGTGCCATGGCATTCGGAATAATGTGACGGATAATGATTCTTGGGTCAGCCGCACCGACAGCGCGGGACGCCTCGATATACTCCATACTCTTCTGCTCCATGATGGCCGCACGCACGATACGGGCATACTGTGGAACATAAGAGATTGCGATCGCCAGCATTACGTTGAACATGTTGGTTCCCAAAGCCGCTACGATCGCAATGGAAAGCAGGATGGACGGAATAGAAAGCAGAATGTCCATGAGACGCATCAGCAGGTTGTCCAGCTTCTTGCCGTAGAAGCCGGCAACAGCACCAACCGCGCCACCAAGGAGAGCAGCCATGATGGTAGCTCCTACACCCAGAAGCAGGGAATATCTTGTTCCCCAGATGATACGCAGGAACACATCACGACCGAACTCGTCCTGGCCGAAGATATGGCCGGCACTCGGTCCTTTCAGCTTCTCTGTCAGCTCCTGTTTAATAACGAAATTATTGTAAAATGATTCCTTTGTAACCAGATCGATCACAAATGTTGACAGGGACACAACCACCAGCAGAATCAGGAAAAACATACCCACCAGGGCAACCTTATTCTTGCGGAGACGGGTCCACACATCCAACCACAGACCTCGCTCTTTCGGAGCGTCAGTTTCCTGCATAAAAGATGTTGCTTTATTTTCTTTCATACCTTTCACTCCTTTACTTACTTCAGCTTGTACTGTGACTTAATACGCGGATCAACGAATGCATAGAGAATGTCGATCAGCAGGTTAACGATTGAGAACATAACAGACAGGAAGATTACACATCCAAGAACCGTCGGCGTATCCTTCATCTTGATGGACTCAACGACAAAACGTCCGATTCCCGGCCATGCAAAGACTGTCTCTGTAATGATGGAACCTCCAAGAAGGTTTCCGAAGGAGATACCGACTACTGTAATGATCGGAATCAGCGCATTACTCAGCATATGACGGAAAGTAACCACTCTCTCCGATACACCTTTTGCACGGGCTGTATCGATGTAGTCCTTTCTCATAACCTCCAGCATGGAAGATCTGGTCATTCGGGTGATGGTCGCCATGGAGTTAACACTCAGAACGATTCCCGGAAGGATCAGGCTTCGTGCTGCAGCTGCAATGGAACTTGTATCAAAACCGGAGGATGGCAGGATTCTTAAATTAACTGCAAAAATAATAACCAGCAAGAGTCCCAGCCAGAAAACAGGCATCGATATACCCGTCAACGCAAATATCATCGATATTCGGTCAAGGATCGTATTCTGATGTTTGGCGGAGATAATACCAACAGGAACACCAACCAACATAGCGATCAGGATGGCAGTCAGGGCCAGGATCGCTGTGTTCGGGAAACGCTCCATGATCTGGTCTGCCACATCCAGATTGTTTTTGTAGGATTTACCCATATCGCCGTGAAGCAGGCCCACCATATAGTCGGCATAGCGCTTCAAAAGCGGCTGGTTCAATCCAAGCTCTTCCCTCAGTTCTTCTTTACTCTGTTCTGTAGCCTGATCACCCAGGATGATCGTAACCGGATCACCCGGAGTCAGAGCCAGAATAAAGTACACGATAAAGGTTACACCGATCAGAACCGGTATCAGCATAAGGATTCTTTTGAAAATATACTTAATCATAACTTTCCTCCCACAATATATTTGACCGCTGTAGACATACATTTGTGCTACTCTCCTGTACAAAATATGACCGCAGTCATATTTGATTATAAAGAATTTGTACAGACGCGTCAACAAAAACGGTGGCATTTATGGAAAAAACGTAAAATTTCTTGTAAAAAATACTTTAGTATGGTATTGTGATGCTGATTTAGTGGAAAAGAGGAAACTGAATAACTATGACAAAGGGTGAAAAGACAAAACAGCTGCTATATCACTGCGCGCTGGAGCTTTTCCGGGAAAAGGGCTATGACAAGGTTTCGGTCAATGAAATAGTGGAGAAGGCCGGAACAGCCAAGGGAACCTTCTATGTACATTTCGGATCCAAGGCCGCTGTAATAGCAGAGATGTTTCATACATACGATGACTACTACAACCGGATTGAAGAAGAGATGGACAACACTGCCCCTGCCCTGAAGCGACTGGAAGAGTTTATCCGCGCCTCCTGTTCTTTTACAGAAGAAGAGATTGGTCTGGACCTGATCCGCGTTCTCTATCTCAACCAGCTGACCGAAGGCGAGCTGGAGCAGGATGCCCTTCGCAGGGATCGAGCTCTCTACCGCATCATTGAGAAGCTTCTGATCGAGGGACAGAATAACGGTGAGCTGAACAACCAGTTCAGAGCAGACACGATGGTATCATGGATCGTCCGCAGCATCAGAGGTACTTTTTATGAATGGGCGATGAAGGAAGGATCCTTCAGTCTGAGTGAGGAATGCCTCCGATATGTACATGCGTTGATCTATGGTCTGAAGGCATAAGAAAAAGAAAAAGGACACGTTATGAAAACTCATAACGTGTCCTGCTTTTATCTTATTTTGTTCTCAGATAAGAGAATTCCAATTCAATTTCTTAAATTAGAATTTTCCCTCGCGAGCTGCCTCCTCAACAGATACAGCAACAGCTACTGTCATACCAACCATTGGGTTGTTTCCAGCACCGATCAGACCCATCATCTCTACGTGAGCTGGTACGGAAGAAGAACCTGCGAACTGAGCATCGCTGTGCATACGTCCCATAGTATCTGTCATACCATAGGAAGCTGGTCCAGCTGCCATGTTATCTGGGTGAAGTGTACGTCCTGTACCACCACCGGAAGCTACTGAGAAGTATTTTTTACCCTGCTCGATACACTCTTTTTTGTATGTACCAGCTGTTGGATGCTGGAAACGAGTTGGGTTTGTGGAGTTACCTGTGATGGAAACGCCTACGTTCTCATAGTGCATGATTGCAACACCTTCCTGAACGTCATCGGATCCGTAGCATCTAACTGCTGCACGAAGGCCATCAGAGTATGCTTTCTCGTAAACGATGTTCAGTTTAGCTTCTTTGTAATCATATTTTGTCTCAACGAATGTAAATCCATTGATACGAGCGATGATCTGAGCTGCATCTTTTCCAAGTCCGTTCAGGATAACGCGAAGTGGTTTCTGACGTACTTTGTTAGCTTTTGTAGCGATACCGATTGCACCCTCAGCTGCTGCGAAAGACTCATGTCCAGCAAGGAAGCAGAAGCACTCTGTCTCCTCCTCAAGGAGCATCTTTCCAAGGTTACCATGTCCAAGACCTACTTTACGATGATCTGCTACAGAACCTGGGATACAGAAAGCCTGGATTCCCTCACCGATTGCTGCTGCTGCATCAGAAGCTTTGCGGCAACCTTTTTTGATCGCGATTGCAGCACCTACAGTGTAAGCCCAGCAAGCGTTCTCGAAGCAGATTGGCTGAATGCCTTTAACCATGTTGTAAACATCAAGACCAGCGTCTTTTGTGATTTTCTCAGCTTCCTCGATAGAAGCAATTCCATAGCTGTTCAGGACAGCGTTGATCTGGTCAATTCTTCTCTCATAAGACTCAAATAATGCCATGTTCGTTGCTCTCCTTTCTATTACTCTACACGTGGGTCAATAATCTTAGCAGCATCAGCTACACGGCCGTACTGACCTTTAGCTTTCTCCCATGCTGTGTTAGGATCATCACCTTTTTTGATGAAGTCTGTCATCTTTCCAAGAGAAACGAACTGATATCCGATTACTTCGTTGTTCTCGTCCAGAGCGATTCCTGTTACATAGCCCTCAGCCATCTCAAGGTAACGAACACCTTTCTCTTTTGTTGCATACATTGTACCAACCTGAGAACGAAGTCCTTTTCCAAGGTCCTCAAGACCAGCACCGATAGCAAGTCCGTCATCAGAGAATGCAGACTGTGTACGTCCGTAAACGATCTGAAGGAACAGCTCTCTCATAGCTGTGTTGATAGCGTCACAAACAAGGTCTGTGTTCAGAGCCTCAAGGATTGTTTTTCCCTGAAGGATCTCAGCTGCCATAGCTGCAGAATGTGTCATACCAGAGCATCCGATAGTCTCAACAAGAGCCTCCTCGATGATTCCCTCTTTAACATTCAGGGACAGTTTGCAAGCACCCTGCTGTGGTGCACACCAACCAATACCATGAGTAAATCCGGAAATATCACCAATCTGTTTTGCATGGACCCATTTTCCCTCTTCTGGGATTGGAGCTGGCTCATGTTTAGCGCCCTTAGTTACAGGACACATGTTCTGAACTTCTTTTGTGTAAATCATTTTTACAATCTCCTTTCAAAAGATATAAATTTCTGCCGCACGTTTCAGCATAGAAACAGTACTCTACACTCTTGTATATTTTCGCACAAATCTGTACATTAGTAAAGGTCAATTTTGTCAATAGTGACTTGTTGACATATTTTTAAAACTTTTTCACTACATTTCCGGAGCCCTTCCAGATTGACTCGGAAGGTACCACTCCACGAACGCTGCTAAGAGGATAAACATTGGAATGTGCACCGATCACAGTTCCCGGATTCAGAACGCTGTTGCAGCCGATCTCTGCATAGTTGCCCAGCATAGCACCAAATTTTTTCAGGCCTGTTGCGATCTGCTCATCTTCGCCTTTTACGACAACCAGAGTCTTATCAGCCTTCACATTGGAAGTGATGGAGCCGGCTCCCATATGGGACTTGTAACCCAGAATAGAATCACCTACGTAGTTGTAATGCGGAACCTGTACGCTGTTGAAAAGCACAACATTTTTCAGCTCTGTAGAGTTTCCAACCACACAGCCTTCTCCCACGATCACACTGCCTCTGATAAATGCTCCCGGACGGACCTCTGTTCCCTTTCCGATGATACATGGACCTGTGATGGATGCTGTCGGGGCAACACTGACTCCCTTGGCGATCCAGATGTTCTCTCCCACTTTATTATACTCATCCTCTGAGAGGGTCTCCCCTAATTTCACCACAAAGGCTTTGATCTCCGGCAGTACTTCCCATGGGTAGGTTTTTCCTTCAAAGAGCTCTGCCGCCATGGTCTGGGACAGGTCGTATAATTCAGCGATTGTTGCGTATTTCATCTTCATTCTCCTTTATCTATGAATCATTGCACGTTTTTTAAGCGCCTTTGTTTCTTTCTCTTAAGCACTTCTTGGGTAGCTTATCTCTATTTTACACTTAAGCGCTTACCAAACAGCTTGCTTCTATCTTTTTCTTATGCTTCTACCGGTTCTTCTGTCTTTTCAGCTGCCTTTTTTCTGCCTCTGGCGGTTGTTTTTCCCGGAGCTGCCGCTTTTCTCTGCTTTTTATAAAAGCCTGCAATATGATCAAACTGTCGGTTCAGAACAGCCTGGTTGTTCAGCGTTCTCACATTGTTGGTATGTTTTCCGACAAATGTCTCCAGCTTCTTCATATATTCCTCTGTCGTGATGGATCCCTCTGCCACATAGGTCAGTCCCTTCTCCCAGCTTGCAGTAAGATCCGGGTTCAGCAGGGCTCTGATGGAACAGTAGACCACATCATGGATCATCTCACCCATCTGGGTAGGTGTGATCACCTGAGTCTTCTTATTCAGATCCAGATATTTGATATTCACCAGCTTCTTCAGGATCTCTGCACGGGTAGCGGAAGTTCCGATTCCGCTTCCTTTGATCTGAGCACGGAGGTCTTCATCTTCGATGAGCTGTCCCGCATTCTCCATGGCAAGGATCATGGATCCGGAAGTATAGCGTTTCGGCGGAGATGTCTCTCCTTCCTTAATGTCATAACCGGAAACAGGAAGCAGCATGCCCTTTTTCAGGCTCATCAGAAGAGGCAGGGAATTCTTATCCCAGCTGATCTCTTCTTCCTGCTCTTTTGCTTCCTTTGCAGCATCTCCTTTGGCGGTATCCTTGCCCTTAGTCAGGTTATTCAGATCCAGATCCGGCTGATTCGCTTTTGGCTTATAACCACCAGCTACTTTCAGATAACCTTCCTGCTCCAGGATACGGAAGCTGGAGAAGAAGCGTTCTCCCTCCACCATAGTCACCAGAGAGATTTTCTGGTAGATTGCCGGCGGATAGAAGATGCTTAAAAATCTTCGCACAATGCAGTCATAGACCTTGGAAGACAGGTCTGAAAGCTTGTTCAGGTTGCCAAGTCCCTGGCCTGTCGGGATGATGGCATAATGGTCTGTGATCTGCTTATCGTTGGTATATCTGGTCTTTGCAATATTTTTATAGGAACCGCTCTCCAGTACCTCCTGAGCAAAATCTGCACAGGCCGGATAGTTTGTGATTCCTTTGATATTCCTGTAAATCTCCTTCGCCACAGCTGTTGAAAGCACACGGGCGTCGGTTCTTGGATAGGTCACCAGCTTCTTTTCATAGAGCTCCTGGACAATGGAAAGAGTCTGGTCCGGACTGATCTTAAAGCGTCTGGAACAGTCATTCTGCAGCTCTGCCAGGTTATAAAGAAGCGGTGCATTCTTGGTTTCTTTTTTCTTCTCTACCTTTTCAACCCGGGCCATCTGCTCTCCGTTCGGCCCTTTTGGATTATGGGCTGGCAGCGGATCCGGCAGATTTACTTCCGGTGTCTCGTTTTCCAGTTCACGGATCAGGCGTTCTGCATCCGGGCGCTTCTTGAAGCCGTTCTCCTTATAGAGGAGAGGGCTCTGGTAGTAACGGCTTCCCTCTGTGGCACGCCATTCGCCGGTGAAGGCATTTCCCTCAAGGGAGAGACCTGCGAGGACTCGGTAGAAAGGAGTCTTGTCGAAATTCCGGATCTCCCTCTCGCGACGCACCACCATGCCAAGGACACAGGTCATGACACGGCCAACGGCGATGGCCTGGTACTTGCCACCCAGATAGTTGGTAACGGCGTTGCTGTACTTGAGGGACAGGGCTCTGGAAAAGTTGATGCCCATCAGGTAATCCTCTTTGGCGCGGAGGTAGGCGGAATCGGAAAGATTGTCGTATTCCGAAAGGTCTTTTGCCTCGCGGATGCCTCGAAGGATCTCCTCCTCTGTCTGGGAATCGATCCAGACACGCTTCTGCTGCTTGTCCTTCACACCTGCCATCATGGCTACCAGGCGGTAGATGTACTCTCCTTCGCGTCCGGAGTCGGTGCAGACATAGATGGTTTCCACATCTTTCCGGTTCAGAAGTCCCTTGACGATGGCAAACTGCTTTTTCACCTGCGGGATGATCTCATATTTGAATTCTTTGGGCAAAAACGGAATGGTCTCGAAGGACCATCTTTTCAGGGATGGGTCATAGGCTTCCGGGTAACTCATGGTGACCAGATGGCCGACGCACCAGGTTACGACGGAATTCTCACCCTCCAGATAGCCGTCTTTGCGGGTCATATTTTCTTTCAGCGCTTTGGCAAATTCCTGCGCTACGCTTGGTTTCTCAGCGATGTATAAAGATTTTGGCATAGATTCTTCCTTTATTCTCTGTATCGTTTTTTATTAGCGTTCAGTTCCTGTTACACGCATCCAATCCATTTTACGGATCTGCATTGAATTGTTTGGGACGCAGATTTCTTTGTCCCCGATACAAAGAAATCTGAGGTTACGCTCTGCTGTTCAGATATGCATATACCTCCTGCTCAGTGGCAAGGATGGTTTCCAGATCCGGATTCCCGATCACCGTATGGCGCGCCATACAGTCCGCGATCCGATCATAGATATCCAGAAACTGAATCTGTTCTCTTAAAAATGCTGCGTTAGCCCACTCATTGGCAGCATTGAATACAACCGGCATGGAACCACCGGTTTTTCCGGCTTCGATTGCCATTGGAAGTCCACGAAATGTATCATAATCCGGCACATCGAAGACAATTTCCCGAAGCTGTGTAAAATCCAGATGTGGCAGGTCCATATCACATCGTTCCGGATATTTCAGAGCATACTGGATCGCCATGCGCATATCCGGCGGTGCCAGCTGTGCGATCACAGCTCCATCCCTGTACTCTACCATGGAGTGGATGATGGATTTTGGCTGTACCACCACCTGGATATCATCCAGATCCACGTCAAAGAGCCATCTTGCCTCCATCACTTCCAGCCCCTTGTTCACAAGGGTGGCAGAGTCAATGGTGATCTTGGCTCCCATGCTCCAGTTCGGATGGGCCAGCGCCTGTTTTACGGTAACGCCCTCCAGATCAGCCCGTTTCTTTCCGCGGAAAGGTCCGCCGGAAGCGGTGATCAGGAGTTTATAGATGTCTTTATGGGCAGATCCCTGCAGACACTGGAAGATGGCACAGTGCTCGCTGTCCACAGGAAGGATCTGAACCCCCTTCTCCCTTGCCAGCGGCATGACCAGATGTCCGGCAGTAACCAGTGTCTCTTTATTGGCAAGGGCAATATCCTTGCCTGCTTTGATCGCCTCTAATGTCGGACGGATACCGATCATGCCAACAATGGCAGTCACAACGATATCAGCATCCGGATGAGTTGCCAGCTCGATCATTCCCTCCATGCCGGATACGACACGGATCTTCAGATCAGAGAGCTTCACTCTCAGGTCCGCTGCATCCTGCTCATCCCAGATGGCAACCAGGTCAGGATGGAATTCTCTGGCCTGCTGCTCCAGAAGGGAAACATTCTTTCCGGCACTGATGGCAACCACCTGCAGATCCTCATGGTGACGTACAACGTCCAGGGACTGGGTTCCGATGGACCCGGTGGAGCCTAATATTGCGATTTTTTTCATATAGGGAACCTCCTTTATAGAAGAAGAAAGTGTAAAGTCAATTATGGCTATCATACACTATTTAAGAGAGAATCTCAAGAGTGGGGGCGAAGAGGCGGAATCTATTGGCAAAAAAGGGCAGTCGCCATAGCAACTGCCCTTTTGAATCATCTTCTGTTCAATTATTTAGCCTGGATATATTTTTTAGCTACCAGTGTCTCTGCACACAGAACTGCACCACCTGCTGCTCCACGTACTGTGTTATGAGCCAGACCTACGAACTTCCAGTCATAGATGGAATCCTCACGGATACGTCCAACGGATACACCCATTCCACGCTCGTAATCTACATCCAGTTTCACCTGTGGACGGTTGTCCTCCTCAAGATACTGAATGAACTGCTTTGGAGCAGATGGAAGGTTCAGCTCCTGCGGAGCGCCCTTGAAGTTTACAAGTCTGTCGATCAGCTGCTCTTTAGTTGGCTGTTTTCTGAATTTTACGAATACAGCTGCTGTATGTCCGTTGAGAACAGGTACACGGATGCACTGGCATGTGATCTTTGGCTCCTCAGCTTTTACGATCACGCCGTCCTCGATCTTACCCCAGATACGAAGTGGCTCCTGCTCGGATTTCTCCTCCTCGCCGCCGATGTATGGGATGATGTTCTCGATCATCTCTGGCCAGTCTTTGAATGTTTTTCCTGCACCGGAGATAGCCTGGTATGTTGTAGCTACAACCTCATATGGCTCGAACTCTTTCCATGCTGTCAGAGCCGGAGCATATGCCTGGATTGAGCAGTTTGGTTTTACTGCGATAAATCCTCTTGTTGTTCCCAGACGTTTTTTCTGGAACTCGATTACGTCAAAGTGCTCTGGGTTGATCTCCGGCACTACCATTGGAACGTCTGGTGTCCAGCGATGAGCAGAGTTATTGGAAACTACAGGAGTCTCTGTTTTTGCATACTCTTCCTCAATTGCACGGATCTCGTCTTTTGTCATATCTACAGCAGAGAATACGAAGTCAACTGTTGCAGCAACTTTCTCTACCTCGTTTACATTCATAACTACAAGGTTTTTAACAGCCTCTGGCATTGGAGTAGTCATCTTCCAACGTCCGCCAACTGCTTCCTCATATGTTTTTCCTGCAGATCTTGCAGAAGCTGCAAGAGTAACAACCTCAAACCATGGGTGATTGTCAAGCAGAGAGATAAATCTCTGTCCTACCATTCCTGTTGCACCAAGAATACCAACTCTCAGTTTCTTATCCATAATAAAATCTCCTCATTTCAATAGTTTTACGCACATTTGTTTTTCCGTGGCGTACATTTGTACGTCACATGTTGTATACTATCGCAAACTGCAGGGAAATGCAACCGCTTTTTCAATTTTTTCAAGAATTGTGTATATTATTCCTGCTATTTGCAATTTTTCTGCATATTTTTTCAGAAGTACTTCTACTCTGCCAGATATGCATCATTTGCAGCGATCACCTGCTCCATAACAGCCGGTCCCGGTGCACCGATGGTCATACGTTTCTCTACGCATGTCTGCATACTGATCGCCTCATAGATGTCCTCATCAAATACCTCACTGAACTGCTTGAACTCTTCTACAGTCAGATCATCCAGAGCACAGTCCTTGTCGATGCAGTAGAGAACCAGACGGCCGATGATGCCGTGAGCATCACGGAATGGAACACCTTTTACTACCAGATAGTCAGCAGCATCTGTTGCATTGGTAAAGCCGTTCTTTGCAGAAGCTTCCATTACATTGTTACGGAATTTCATGGTGTCGATCATACCTGTGAAGAGGGCCAGACAGCCTTTTACCGTATCAATGGCATCGAAGGTCAGCTCTTTGTCTTCCTGCATATCCTTGTTGTATGCCAGTGGCAGACCCTTCATAGTAGTCAGGATGGAAACCAGAGCACCATAAACACGGCCTGTTTTTCCTCTTACCAGCTCTGCGATATCCGGGTTTTTCTTCTGTGGCATGATGGAACTTCCTGTACTGTAAGCATCATCGATCTCTACAAAACGATACTCGTTTGTATTCCATGTGATGATCTCCTCACAGAAACGGGAAAGATGCATCATAATAGTAGACAATGCAGAGAGCAGCTCAATAAGATAGTCTCTGTCTGATACGGAATCCATACTGTTATTGGTTGGGCCTGCAAAATCAAGCAGTTCTGCTGTATAGGCACGGTCCAGCGGATAAGTAGTACCTGCCAGAGCACCTGAACCCAGTGGACACCAGTTCATTCGCTCATGGATATCAGCAAGACGGCCTCTGTCTCTTCTGAACATCTCAAAATAAGCGCCAAAGTGGTGTGCCAGTGTCAGTGGCTGTGCCTTCTGCAGATGTGTAAATCCTGGCATGTAGGTATGTACATTCTCTTTCATGATGCGGTTGATGACAACCAGAAGCTCTTTCACCAGCTCATCGATGGCCTCTACCTCATCTCTTGTATAAAGCTTCATATCCAGAGCAACCTGGTCGTTTCTGCTTCGTCCTGTGTGCAGTTTCTTTCCTGCATCACCGATTCTGTCGATCAGATTTGCTTCTACAAAGCTGTGGATGTCTTCATATTCTGATGTGATCTCCAGTGTTCCGTTCTCAACATCACGGAGAATCCCCTCCAGACCAGCAAGAATCTGGTCTCTCTCATCCTCAGTAAGGATTCCCTGTTTTGCCAGCATCTTCACATGAGCCATGCTGCCCTTGATATCCTGACGATAGAATTTCTGATCAAAGCTGATGGATGCATTAAAATTGTAAACCAGCTGATCTGTTTCTTTTGTGAATCTTCCTCCCCAAAGCTGTGCCATGGTGTAACCTTCCTTTCCGGTTATAGATCTCAAAAAAGATCTTTATTATTCTTTCTGTTTGCCTGTTTTTTGTAAATCTTTTATATGTAAGTTCTTATCTATATAAGTCCTTATCTATGTAGGTGCTTCTCCATATAAGTTCTTCCGGGAACTCTGTACGGATCTATCCTTGTCTGGATCTTCCGTCTGACCCTTGTCTCGGTCTTAAGCTATCCCTTCGCCTCCGCTTTCTGTCTGTCTCTCTCCTCTGCTTCCCGTTTAGAAAAAACACAGCCACAGTAATTCTGCCGATAGAGACCATACTCAGCCGAAAGCTCGATGGATCGTTTATACCCGTTTTTCTTTTTAAAATCAGAAACCAGCCAGGCAGGGCCTTCCGGCTTCTCCTCTGCGATCCGAAGACCGATCTCGTTGAGCTTTTGGACATTCTTCAAAGGACTGATGGTGAGTGTAGTGGTAAAGAATTCTGCCCCCACCTCCTCAGCTGCTTTCATAGACTCCCGAAGTCGCAGTTCAAAACAGCGGAAGCATCGCTCGCCGCCTTCCGGAATCTGCTCCAGGCCTTTGGCCATCTCATAAAAGCGCTCCGGATCATACTTTCCTTCCAGAAAATGCACATTCCCGCCACCACAGAGCTCCCGGATCAGCCTCTGCTGCTCCTCCACCCTGTGACGGTACTCGCTCTGCGGCGCAATATTCGGATTATAATAAAAGACTGTGATCTCAAAATGCTCCATCAGGTACTCCAGACAATGACTGCTGCAGGGAGCACAACAGCTGTGAAGCAGAAGATGCGGGCGTTCTTCCCTTGCATCCAGCTTCTTCAGGATGAGATCCAGTTCCTTCTGATAATTTCTTTTCTGTTCCATGGATTACAGGGAAGCCCGAACCAGTTTTGTCGGGTAACCGGCCTTCTCCAGAGCATTGATGATCTGCTGTTTATGCTCTGTACCAAATGCCTCCATGGTTACCTTCAGCTCTACGGTATCATTTCTGTTAACGCTGTAGAATGCGTTGTGCTCAGTCTTAACGATGTTGCCCTGGTTCTCAGCGATCAGTGTAGCAACACGTACCAGAGAACCTGGTTTATCTGACAGCAGGATGGACAGAGTAAAGATTCTGTCACGGGCGATCAGACCATTCTGTACAACGGAAGACATGGTAATGACATCCATGTTACCGCCACTTAATACGGATACGATCTTCTTACCCTTCACATCCATATGCTTAAGAGCAGCTACGGTCAGAAGACCGGAGTTCTCAACGATCATCTTGTGGTTCTCCACCATATCCAGGAAGGCAACGATCAGCTCCTCATCCTGAACAGTGATGATGCCATCCAGGTTCTGCTGGATATAAGGGAAGATCTTCTCTCCCGGACGTTTAACAGCAGTACCATCAGCAATGGTGTTTACCTTAGGAAGGGTTGTAACCTCCCCCTTCTCCAGGGACACCTGCATACAGTTGGCATTGGCCGGCTCAACACCAATGACCTTGATCTTCGGGTTCAGCTGTTTTGCCAGTGTGGAAACACCGGTAGCCAGTCCGCCGCCACCGATCGGAACAAGGATGTAGTCTACCAGCGGCAGCTCCTTGAAGATCTCCATGGCAATGGTACCCTGTCCTGTAGCTACAGCCAGATCATCAAAAGGATGGATAAAGGTGTAGCCGTTCTCAGCAGCCAGCTCCAGTGCCTTCTCGCAGGCCTCATCATACACGTCTCCATGCAGAACGACCTCAGCACCGTAGCTCTTGGTTCTGTTTACCTTGATGAGCGGAGTGGTGGTTGGCATAACAATAACAGCCTTTGCGCCAAATGCCTTCGCCGCATACGCAACACCCTGTGCGTGGTTGCCTGCAGAAGCGGTAATGAGACCACGGCCTCTCTCTTCCTCTGTCAGTGTACTGATCTTATAGTAAGCGCCTCTCAGTTTGTAAGCGCCTGTATACTGCATATTTTCCGGTTTCAGGAACACCTTGTTTCCTGTCTGTGCACTGAAATGCTCACTGTATACCAGCTTTGTCTCCAGTGCTACTTTTTTTACGATTTCAGAAGCCTCCTCAAAGGTTTCAAGAGTCAGCATTTCTTCCATTTAATTTTCGCCTCCTACATTGAACAATGCATTCACGAATGCATCCGGATCAAATTTCTGAAGATCCTCGATGTGTTCTCCCACACCAATGTATTTAACAGGAATGTCCATCTCAGACTGGATCGCAACAGCGATACCGCCCTTTGCAGTTCCATCCAGTTTTGTAAGTACAAGTCCTGTGATCTTAGCAGCCTCATTGAACTGACGGGCCTGTACCAGGGCATTCTGTCCGGTAGTTCCGTCCAGTACTACCAGAGTCTCCAGATGGGCTTCCGGATACTCTTTCTCGATGATACGGTAGATCTTTTTCAGCTCTTCCATCAGATTCTTCTTATTATGAAGACGTCCTGCTGTGTCACACAGAAGAACATCCACATCTCTTGCTTTTGCAGCCTGTACTGCATCGTAGATGACAGATGCCGGATCTGCTCCATCCTGTCCGCCGATCAGTTCTACGCCTGCACGGTTCGCCCACATCTGCAGCTGCTCACCTGCTGCCGCACGGAAGGTATCTGCTGCTGCCATCAGGACTCTGCGTCCCTGGCCTTTCAGGTTTGCAGCCAGTTTTCCGATGGAAGTAGTCTTACCAACACCGTTTACACCGATCACAAGGATAACGGATTTTTTGTGCTCAAACTCATAGGCTGTATCTTCCACTCGCATCTGATCTTTGATACTTTCGATCAGCAGCTCTTTACATGCGGAAGGCTCTTTGATATGCTGCTCTGCTACTTTCTCTTTCAGGTCATCAATGATCTTCTCAGTGGTTGCCACACCGATGTCTCCCATTACAAGGATTTCTTCCAGCTCCTCATAAAAGTCGTCGTCAATACTGGAAAATCCGTTGAAGATCGCATCAAAGCCGGAAACAATACTATTTCTTGTCTTGGTCAGTCCGTTGACCAGACGCTTAAAAAAGCCATTTTTTTCTTCTGCCATTGTTCGCCTCTTTTCGTATTATTCATATAGTAAAGCGGACATTCGCATTCCGCTCCGCTTCATGCTCATGAACACGTGGCTG
>JAKSRN010000130.1 GCA_024403585.1 Lachnospiraceae bacterium
GGAAGGAACACGTTATGATAATTGCAGTAGATGTTGGAAATACAAATATCGTCGTAGGCTGTATTGACGATCAGGGAATCATCTTTGAAGAGCGGTTATCTTCTAATCGCCATAGAACAGAGATGGAGTATGCCATCAGTTTTAAAAGTATTCTGGATCTGCATCAGCTTCAGGCAGAAAAAATAGAGGGAGGGATTATTGCATCTGTGGTTCCTGAACTGACAGATGTTCTTCTCAGAGCCCTTCGGAAGTTTAATATTGAGAACGTTAAGGTCGTAGGTCCGGGTGTAAAGACCGGAATGAATATCGTCATCGATAATCCGGGACAGCTGGGAAGTGATCTGCTGGTTGATGCTGTAGCAGCAGCGGCAGAATACCCACAGCCAACGATCATCGTAGATCTGGGAACGGCCACAACCCTATGTGTGGTCAACCAGAAAAAACAGTATATCGGAGGTGTTGTCCTTCCGGGAGTAAGAACCGGACTGGACTCTCTGGTGAATAAAACTTCGCTTCTCCCGCAGATCGCGCTGGAAGCACCGAAACATGTCATTGGAAGGAATACCATCGAAGCCATGAAGAGCGGTGTTGTATACGGGCATGCCGCAACGATTGACAATATGATCCACAGGATCCAGATGGAGCTGGGACAGGAGTGCTTTGTGGTTGGAACAGGTGCTTTGTCCGGTAGCATCATTCCTTATTGTGAACATGAGATTAAAGTTGACAAGGATCTTCTGCTGAAAGGTCTGAAGATCATCTATGATAAAAATCGCTGACAGGAGGAAAAAACATGAAATGTCCATTTTGTAATCAGGATAATACCCGAGTTGTGGATTCACGTCCGGTGGAAGAATGCAATGCAATCCGCCGAAGAAGAATGTGTGATTCCTGTGGAAAGCGATTTACCACTTATGAGAAGGTGGAACTGATCCCTGTGATCGTAATAAAGAAGGATCAGAACAGAGAACAGTTTGAACGAAGCAAGATCCAGGCCGGCATCTTACGTGCCTGCCACAAACGCCCGGTTTCTCTTCAGGAGATCACAAAGGTGGTGGATCAGATTGAGAATGAAGTATATACAAGAGAAGAGAAAGAGATCTCCAGTACAGAGATCGGTGAGATGGTAATGAATAAGCTGAAAGATCTTGATCCGGTTGCTTATGTCCGTTTTGCTTCTGTGTACAGGGAGTTTAAAGACGTGAATACATTTATGGATGAGCTGAAGAAATTCCTGCAGTAAACCGGCAGGAAGGATAGCAGCTGAAGGTGAAATTATTGAAAAAGAAATTGTTCAGATATGCCTGCCTGTTTATGCTGGCATTGACATTGCTGGGGAATTCAGAAGCCCTGGTGTACGCTAAAAATACCGATGCATCGGCTTTTGAGCATCTGACCTGGGAAAAGATCCTGGAGCAGTCAGTTGAGACAAAGAACGGTGTTGTTCAGTCAATCTGTGCAACAGACCAGTATATTATCTGCCTGGAGAACTCGGGAGATTCATCCAGTGAGAAAGACATCGCCTATGCCTTTTACAGAAATCCATGGGATGAGAACGGGAATCCGGTAGAACAGTACTCTCTGGCCTTTAAGAATAAGAACTGGGATTGGGAACATTGCAATGGAATGTGTTATAACCCAGATAAAGATGAGATCTACGTTGCTTTGTATACCAACAATGATCCGGCATCCAGAGGCTGTGTCTATGTAATGGATCCGCATACACTGGACCGGAAAACGGATGCCTATGATAACGGACGGATCCATATTGCAGACAGCTATAATATTCTCGGTATCGGCTATTTCCCGGATCAGGGCCGGTATATGATCCAGGCGAATGCGGAAGGAGACTATGCCATCAAAATCCTGGATGGTGATTTTAATCTGCTGGCAGATTCAGGACCGGGAGATCTGGGCCTTGGAAGCAATTCCCAGGATCTTTGTGTCTGCGGTGATTATATCATGAACTTCCCCCTTACCTTTGACAGGGAAGGCCTCGGAAATTATATGAACGTTTATGAGATTGATTCAGGAAGATCTGATTCGCAGAATGATTATCCGATCACCATAAAAAAACTTTTTAATGATGTGAAAATGGATTTGGAGACAGATGGGAATAAAAAGGTGGAACCGGAATCCATCTGTGAGGTAGACGACGGTGAATTCTTTGTTACCGTAAACATCATGACAAGCGGTAAAAAAAGAAGGTTTGCCTGGTACAGAACGAAACTGGACAGCTATAACTATTCCATTAAAACAGAATGTATCAACGGTACAATCAGTTCGCAGGATGAGGCGAATAAAGTTGCGGCCGGCGGCAGTTATACAGTTCAGTATAAGCCTGATCCGGGTTATGTTCTCCGCTCTATTCTGATTGATGGAAATCAGCAGCTGGATCCGGCACAGTATCCTCGGGAATATACTTTTACAGATGTTACGTCAGATCATTCCATTCTGGTGGAGTATGCAGAAAAAGAGGTTACAGCATCTCCACAGGATCCGGGAACGGATCCGGGAAATAACCTGTCGGCGCCGGCAAAGAAGAGTCACTGGAAGCTGATCCTGATCATCCTCTGCCTGATTCTTTTTGTGGCAGCAGGCATCTGGAGATATGTTCAGCATGTTCGTATTGAGAGAAAGAAAAGAACTCTCAGGAGAAAAATTCAAAAAGAAAAAGACCGCATTGCCCGTCAGAAGACAGAGGAAGAGATAGAAAATCTGCCGGATACAGCTACTCTTGAAGAGCTGCAGGAGCTGATACAGGAATGTGAGACTGCAGAAAAACCGCCAGAGAGAGTCGGAAAGAAGACGGTTAGAAAGAAGAAAAAAACACATTCCCGAAAGGAATAGATGTATGTACAGTAAAGCATTCTGTAAAGTTTATAATGAATTTGGATGGAATTATTTTCCGGAGGCATTTGGCGAACAGCTGATGATCTATCTGGAGCGCAATCAGATACAGGTGAAAAAAAGTATGGATCTGGCTTGTGGCCCCGGGGTACTCTGTGAAGTCCTGAAACAGCATGGCATTCAGTCTGCAGGCATGGATTTTTCAGAGGGTATGATCGCTATTGCCAAAGAAAGAGATCCGGATATACCCTATGAAGTTGCAGATATGATCACATATCTCCCTGAGGAGCGGTTTGACCTCGTTACCTGTACCGGAGATGCCATGAACCACATAACAGATCTTGATAATGTGGATCGGATCTTTCATAACGTGTATGAGTACCTGAATCCGGGTGGCTATTTTATCTTTGATATTCTGGATGATAATGAGGTAGCATTAGGAGAACCCATTGATCTGGTTTGGGATGAAAAAGTGACAGCACAGTTTATGATCACGCAGAATGATGAGGGAATCATCAATCTGAAGGTTACGGTTTTTGAGGATGGGCTTCAGGTTTTTGAGGAGAATATCACGGAAACCGTACATGACACGTCTGTGATCTGTAATCTGCTCCGAAAGAACAGATTTCAGGTGCTTCGTTGTGACCAGCGACTTCTGGAAGATCAGGTCGCAAAGGGAATGAAGTGGTTCGTGATCGCAAAAAAACCGGAAGGCGGACTGCATGGATAAACGGCGGAAAGCTGAAAGGAACAAGGCAAAATATACCCGGCAGAGAATAAAGATACAGAAGCGCTGGATCAGGGCAAAACAAAGATATGAGAATAAAGTGGATCGCCGGATGATGCATGTGAATTATTCCGGTGAGAAGCTCCGTCGATGGAGTTCCCTCGATAATACCGCACATATCTTTCCTGTTGTAGCCGGGGAGGGAATGGCGAATGTTTTTCGTTATTCGTTCTGCCTGTCTGAGGAAGTCAGTCCCATTGCGCTGAATAAAGCGATTCGACAGGTGCTTCCGTATTTTAAAATCTTCCATTCCAGACTTCGAAGAGGCGTCTTCTGGTATTATCTTGAAGAAAACAGAAAACTCTTTCCCAGGGTAAGAGAAGAGCAGGACATTCCCTGCAGATATTTTGCACCCAATACCAACAGAGATTTTCTTTTCAGAGTCAGTTATTACAAAAATAAAATAAATTTTGAGATTTATCATGTATTGGCAGACGGAAGCGGAGCTACCCAGTTTACAAGAGAGGTAGTCTACCATTATCTGCGGATCATGCATCCGGAACTATCCCGCTATGGAGAAGGGATCGATCCGGCTACTTCATTGAATACCGAAGATGCATTCATGACTAATTTCAGAAAAAAACAGAAGGCAGGCTATAATAAAACGCAGGCCTATCTGTTAAAGGGTGAGCGGCTGGACTTCCATATGACCGGTTTGATCCATGGACGGATGCCGGTAAAGAAAATAAAAGAGGTTGCTCATGGGTATGGCGCAAGCATCAACGAGTATCTGGTTTCTGTATTTATCTATAGCATATATACCGAGGAGATGCATAGGAAAGTAAACGAAAAACCCATCGCCATTGCTGTTCCGGTAAATTTGCGTCCGTATTATAATTCGGATACCATTCGGAATTTTTTTGTTATGATCTCAGCAAGATTCCTGGCAGAAAAAGAAGACCACAGTTTTGAGGAAGTACTTACAGCAGTTCAGGAGACCCTCCATGAACAGATGAATAAGGAAAATCTGGAGAGTATCTTTTCCTATGCCGTCAGTCGCGAAAAGAACAAATTCCTGCGTTTAATGCCGCATCTGATCAAACAGCCTGTTATGCGGACCGTGTATCAGGGGGCATCAAGGAATACGACGGCAACACTGAGTAATATCGGTGTGATGGAACTTAAGCCGGAATATGCGGAATATGTTACAGATTTTTTTGCATTTCTTTCACGCTCCTATGGTCAGGAACTGAAAGCTGTGACCAGCAGTTACAAAGGGATTCTGACGATTACGTTCAGTTCTACTTTGAAGGAGCCTGTGGTTCAGAGAGGTTTTTTCCGAAAGCTGTCTGAAGATGGCGTAGAAGTTTCAATTGAAACCAACAATGCCTATTATTCTTAAAAATCAGAAGAATGGTGGAAAGTGAGGAAGTGAATGGCAAGATGCAGAATCTGTCAGATCACAATTAAAGATCGCACGGACATCTGTCCTTTATGTGGCAGTGTGCTTGAGGAAGACGGAAGTGAATCCAAAGAGTCCATGTATCCGGATCTGGTATTAAAGGAACGGGTCATGATGAGGATTACACAGACCACATTGCTCTGTGCTGCTCTGCTGGAGGTGTTTCTTGTTATGATAAATCTTACAGTAAACCCACAGCTTCTCTGGTGTGTGATCACAGCTGCCGCTTTTCTGTATGTGGTACTCATACTTTATACAACGGCTATTCCTAATCTTTCATTAAGAAGCAGATTTCTGATCCTGAGTTTTTCACTAATGCTGGTCAGCCTGTCGGTGGACTGGGTAACGGGATTCAGGGGATGGGCCCTGTCGGTTGCCATGCCTATACAGATTCTTTTTATGGATGTGGTGATTCTGGTACTCTATCTGATCCAGAAGAAAGATTTCCAGCAATATCTGTGGATGATGGCATTGAATTTACTGCTGTGTGTGGTCGTTCTGATCGCATTTTTACGGGGATGCAGGATCTTTTTTGGACTGATGATCATTGCATTCGTTGTTACGATC
>JAKSRN010000131.1 GCA_024403585.1 Lachnospiraceae bacterium
ATGTATTCTGAGGATGCTCAGCTTTGGATTGTGGAAAATATGAGTATAATTCTTGAGGCCTGAATTCAAATAAATCAGCAACAACATCTTGTCAGCGGAAAAAACTATGCTATACTAACTGAGATACAAAAACAAAGTATTCATCGGAGGGGGAAAACTATGATTAAAAACTGGGATCAGGTTGCATTAGTACCTGAATTCGTTGACCAGGGTGTTGACTGTTACCGCTTAGAGGGCGGCGATTTTCTGAACGAGTATTATGTGGTGTCCGAAGCAGAAACCCGCAAACTTATGAATCATCCGGAAGTAGTGGGATACGAGGTTTATAAATCTCTTGTAAATGCTACATCACAGATGATGTATTTTCTGAAAGAGAAAAAACGCATTACCAGCGCCAACATTCTTTCTATTTTAAGAGGCGCATTGAACTATCCGCTGGAGGAGAGCTGCTACAGAGAGCATATCCGCGTACATGATATCAGCTTTATGTCCTGTGAGCGTGTATTTGCAGAGAACGGAGACATGACAGGACTTGCTGTAAAATACAGTAAGATGACAGTTGTTCCGGGAAGTACTCTGATGATCGGTGATATCATTGCTTCCGGCGAAACACTGATCTACTGCCTGAAAGCGGTGATTGATCACTATCGTGCCAACAATGCAGAACTTCGCAACATTCTTTTCTTTACCATCGGCGGAACCAAAGGTATTGAGATCCTTGAGAAGATGACTGCTGAGATCCGTGAGTACTGGCCAAACTTTGAGGGATTCATTACTGTTTACTATGAGGGTGTCTTCTGCTGCTATGAGGATGGGGATAAAGGTGTTTCCGGTGTAAACCGCTGCCTGATTGACTTCATCTGGAGAAATGGTATCGTTGCACCTGCATTCCGTCGCCAGACTCTTTCCATGAGAGATCCACTGTTTGAGAAATGCACCATCTATGATGGCGGTGCCCGCCGTTATGAGATCCATGAGCATATTGAGGAGGTACTGGAGTTCTGGGAAGCAATTCTCGAGCGCAAGGATCAGATCGATTTTCATGCTCTTCTTGAAGAAAAACTGGGACACAGTCTTCCTATCTCCTATGAGGACTGGGTAAAATCCTGTCACTATCAGGCACTGCCGGAGGAGGAGTGCAGATGGCTGTATCGTCAGGAAATCGGCTTTGTTGAGAGCCTTCGCGATGTAACTTTGGAGGAAATTGCAAAGAAACGTATTCAGGAATTTACCACAACCCTGAAGAAGTACATGCTGTAAAACATCTTCAGGAGGAATTATGAGTAATAAAGAGAATACAACAGTAGATATTGATTATGCGGAAAGCGCTGTTCCGAAGAATCAGCGACGCAGTCTGATCACTATGTTTATGATCATGCTGGGATTTACCTTCTTCTCAGCCAGCATGTGGGTTGGTCAGCAGCTTGCAGACGGACTTGATTTTGCCGGATTTGTAGGTGCATTGGTGATTGGTGGAGCAATCCTTGGCATGTATACAGGTCTTCTTGGCTATGTAGGTGCAGATTCCGGATTAAGTCTTGACCTGCTTTCCCGTAAAGCATTTGGTGCGAAGGGATCCTATCTTCCTTCAGCGATGATTGCATTTACCCAGATCGGATGGTTTGGTGTTGGTGTTGCGATGTTTGCAATTCCTGTTGCGAATGAGCTTTTAGGCGGAAGCAGGGTTGCAGAGTGGATTCTGATTATTGTTGCCGGTGCATGTATGACGGCATCTGCATACTTCGGAATCAAATCCCTTACTGTGATCAGTTATATTGCGGTTCCTATGGTTGCAATCCTTGGTACTGTGGCAATGGTCATGGCAGTTATGCGTGGAGATGGAACGATCGTTGACCAGTTTGCAAAATCCAGCGGCACACTGACGGTGATTGGCGGCGCAGGTCTGGTAGTTGGTTCCTTTGTATCCGGTGGTACTGCAACGCCGAACTTCTCCCGTTTTGCTAAGAATGGAAAAGTAGGTTTCATTACAACGGTAGTAGCATTTCTGATTGGAAACTCCCTGATGTTTTTCATGGGTGGTATTTCTTCCATCTTTGTTGGAGGTAATGATATCTTCGAGGTAATGATCAATCTGGGTCTGTTCTATCTGGCAATTCTGGTACTTGGTCTGAATATCTGGACCACCAACGATAATGCGCTGTATTCTGCAGGACTTGGTCTGGCTAATATTTTTAATAAGAAGAAAAAACCGATGGTACTCTTTTCCGGTATCTTTGGAACCCTGCTTGCAGACTGGCTCTACTGGAACTTCTGTGGCTGGCTGAACATCCTCAACTGCACACTTCCACCGGTTGGTATTATTCTGGTTGTGGACTATTTTGTCAACCGCAAAGAGTATGACACACCGGAAGTTACCCGCACTGTAAACTGGTTCGCTGTAATCGGTGTAATCCTCGGAGCGCTGGTAGCAAACCTTGTAAAATGGGGTATGGCTTCCATTAATGGAATGGCAGTAGCAGTTGTTTTCTATCTTATTGGAAATGCTGTGAACGGAAAAAATGCTAAATAACAGATCAGTGATGACTGAGCAATAAAAAATGAGCCCTCGGGGGCTCATTTTTGTTGTTTTGACAGATTTTCATGTCCGATCTAGGATAAAGGTTTCCAGTCCCGCTTTTAAGA
This sequence comes from Lachnospiraceae bacterium, assembly GCA_024403585.1. Lineage (GTDB taxonomy): Bacteria > Bacillota > Clostridia > Lachnospirales > Lachnospiraceae > JAKSRN01. The sequence goes on from JAKSRN010000131.1 coordinate 2,644, forward strand.
AGCGGTCGATGGTTCTCTGGATCTTTGTCCAGTCCGTGCAATGATTCTGGATCATAAGTTTGTTAATGGACAGACGGCCTGGAGCTCTTATAATAAGAAGATGTCAGTAAAAATAGATTAAAATCGCGTGCCAGGTCTCCGCAGGAGCTCCGACTTGAATTGAATAATAAGCGTATCAGGAATACCTCTGAACAGCAGTGTTCAGAGGTATTCTTTTTTCTTAATTGTGTTTTCAATTAGCATAGACTAATCTTGAATCATTAGAACACAGGACAGATTGAGAGGAGAAGAGTCATATATGAAGACACCACTGGTAATTGGCGGAGTTACAGTAGAATCCGGAGAAAAAGTTAAGCACTGCTTTCTTGTTCCGAGTACAGAGAATTATGAACTTCCGGTAGTCATTATTAACGGAAAAGAAGACGGAAAAGTATTTTTAGCAACAGCAGGTGTGCATGGAGCGGAATTTCCAGGGGTTCAGGCCTGTATAGAGCTTGCTGAGGAGATAGATCCGGAGCTGGTTAAGGGAGCGGTAATCCTGATTCCAGTTGTAAATACACCTGGCTTTTATGGAAGAAGAGCTTACGTATGTCCGGCAGATGAAGAGAATAAAAACTTCAATCGTGTATTTCCTGGAAAACCAGATGGTACGACTGCGGATAAAGTGGCGTGGTTTATTACAGAAGAGATTGTTCGCAGATGCGATTTCCATGTAGATCTTCACAGTGGCGATATTGTAGAGTCTTTGGAAGAATTCTGTGCGGTGGGAAATACACCTGATCCTGAGCTGAAAGCATATATTACAGAGGCTGCAAAACATACCTGTTTTACACACCGCATTAATTCCGGTGGAAGCGGAGAAGTATATAACCGTACAGCAATCGGATTAGGAATACCTGCACTTTTGTTTGAAAGAGGCGGTGCCGGAAGAGTGGTTCCGGAGGAGATTGCTAGGAATAAAGCGGATCTGATCAGCCTTATGCAGTTTATGGAGATCCTTCCTGGTGATCCTATCGATAATTCTGAAGCCCAGATATTCTATCCAAGACACCACTGGGGAGAAGCCGGTGCTACCGGATGTTTCTACAGTTATGTAAAATTGGGAGATGAGATTCGGAAAGGGCAGCTGATCGGTGAAATCAAAGATCCGTTTGGAAAGACACTGGAGAAGATTACAGCTAAATTTGATGCACGGATCAAGATCATCAATAATTGCCTGGGCATCAGTGAAGGTGATGATACATTCATGTACGGAAGCTCAGTAAACGAAGACTAACTGCAACAAAAAGAAAACAGTAAAAATCAGAGAAGAGTAAAAGAAATGTAAAAGAAGCGATTCAGAAAAGCATACTGCTGCTTGCCTGAATCGCTTTTGCTATTCCATCATTGGCATAATTGCATGAAAATGGCGGAAGTGTTCACGTTAACTATAACGAATCGGCATAAATCGAGTGTAACGGATAACTTGACACAGAAAACATTTAAATCTAGTATGAGAAAGAACTGTAAAAAAGTATGACGTAAATAGTCCGAAATTACAGATTTGTAAAAAACAGGGACAGAACAATCTGTGTCCCAATAATGAAACATGTAATTCAATGAGGAGGAGAAAAACATGAAAATGAGAAAAGCACTTGCGCTTGGACTCAGTGCTGCAATGGCTGCAGGAATGCTGGCAGGTTGTGGCGGATCTTCCGATTCTGCTTCAACAGCAGCATCAGGAGACAAAACAGAGGCAGCTGCACCGGCAGCTGATGGCGAGAAGGTTCTGAACTTTGGTTGCCAGATGTACACAGATGGTATCGTAGATCCAATGTATGACACAAACGGCGGATGGAATGCAATGCGTTACGGTATCACAGAGTGTCTGTTCAAATTCGATGACAGCATGGTTGCTCAGCCATGGCTTGCAGAGTCTGCTGAGACAGAGGATAACATCACCTGGACAATCAAACTGAAAGAGGGTGTAAAATTCTCTAACGGCAATGATATGACAGCTTCTGCAGTAGTAGCTTGTATCGACCGTATGAGAGAGGAAGGACCAAACGGTTCCGCAAACCCTCAGAAATTCATCCCATATGAGGCTGAGGTTACAGCTGATGATGCTGCTAACACAATCACAATCAAACTGCCAGAGGCAAACTTCAACCTGAAAGGTAACCTGTCTTATCCAACATGTGCAATCTATGATGTTGAGGGAACAGAGGACTTTGAGAACGGTATTATTGGTACTGGTCCTTACGCAATCGCTTCCTTTACAGATCAGACAGGATATTCCATGGTAGCTAACGAGAACTACTATGAGGAAGTTCCATATGATAAAGTTGAGATCATGTTCATGGGCGATGCATCTGCTAAAGCAATGGCTCTTCAGGCTGGACAGGTAGATCTGGTTGAGAACATCACAAACGTATCTGATATCCAGAAACTGCAGGAGGATCCAAACTATACTGTAGATATCGCTTCCGGTGTACGTTGTGGATTTGCATGGATGAACTGCAATGGCGTTCTTTCTAATGAGACACTTCGTAAAGCAATCCTTACAGGAATTGATTACACAACAATCTGTGAGTCCAACACAATCGGTGGCCTCTACACACCAGGTTTCTCCGTACTTCCATCAACTCTGTCATATGGATATGAGAACCTGAAAAACCCATATGAGTATGATCCTGAAGCAGCTGCTAAGATGCTGGATGATGCTGGTATCGTTGATAAAGACGGCGACGGAATCCGTGAGCTGGACGGAAAGAACATCGTTCTGAAAGCAGTTTCTTACGAGAACAGACTTCTGAACGACTTCATGGATGCTCAGACAATGTACCTGACAGAGCTTGGTATCGGTGTTGAGCCTGCATACGGTTCTTCTGATGATCAGTGGTCTTCACT
>JAKSRN010000132.1 GCA_024403585.1 Lachnospiraceae bacterium
CCCTGTGGACGATCTCCGTTTCTCTGTGGTCTGTCACCCTGTGGACGATCTCCATAATTCTGACGTGGTCTGTCGCCCTGTGGACGATCTCCGTTTCTCTGTGGTCTCTCGCCCTGTGGACGGTCCCCGTTTCTCTGTGGTCTGTCACCCTGACGGGCAGGACGCTGCTGTTTGCTTCTGCCGTAGTTCTTTCCTTCTTTTGTTGCAGCATTCTGAGGGCGGACTACCTGAATGATATTTTTCTTTTTAGGTGCTTCCGCTTTCTCACCCTGCTGAGTGTTCATCGGTTCTTTTTCTTCGTTCATACTCATATGGTCTATAACCTCTATATTCTTAATTGTTCTGTTCTATAACTAATACGATCTTTATACTGATACGATCTTTCTATACTGATACAAGCTTTCTATACTGATACCAGCTTTCTATACTGATACCGGCTTTCTATACTGATAAGCTCTTTCCATAAAAACGCGATTCACCGGAAATCTGCTTTACTGCTCAGTGATGTGACCGCTGATCACCTTGGCCAGGTTGTCATCCTCCACAGCTACACAGGCACGAAATTCCTTTCCGATTGCCCTGCCTAAAGTCTCACGATCTGCAAAGAGCAGATAAGGGATCTTTCTGTAGCTGCACATATCGGAAAATTTTTTCTTTGTGTTGTCTGAGGCATCTTCTGCCAAAAGTACCAGTCTGGCTGTTTTCTGCTTAACGGATTTCTCCACAGCAAACTCACCGCTGACGGTCTTTCCTGCTCTGGTTGCCATACCCAGCATGGAGAGTGCTTTATTTCTGTTCAATCTCACCCATCTCCTTTTCCAGTGTCTCAATCACATCGGAAGGAATGGCAACACCCAGCGAACGCTCCAGTCCTTTACTGCGCACTGCTTTACGGAAGCACTCGGTATTCCTGCAAAGATAAGCACCTCGACCATTCTGTCTTCCTGTTGCATCCAGAAGAATCGTCTCTTCCGGCGTTTTCAGCACACGGATCAATTCTTTTTTCTCTCGTTTTTCATTGCATCCCACGCATTTTCTCATTGGGATTTTTCGAACTGTGCCCAAATCATTCCTCCTGTTACAATTCCTTGTAAGCGATTATGCTTCCGGCTCCATCTCAGTATCGTACTCTTCTTCCTCATCATAGATATCGAAGTCACCAGCCTCACGTGCCTGTGTCTCGCTCTTGATATCGATCTTAAACTGAGTCAGTTTTGCTGCCAGTCTTGCGTTCTGTCCTTCTTTACCGATTGCCAGAGACAGCTGATAATCAGGTACGATTACTTTTGCTGTTCTGTCATCAGGATCTGCCATTACAGAGATTACCTTTGCTGGTGAAAGTGCATTCTCGATCAGAAGAGCAGGATTCTCATTCCACTCAATGATGTCGATCTTCTCACCGCGAAGCTCATCTACGATTGCATTGACACGGGCACCGTTCACACCAACGCATGCACCAACTGCATCTACATCATCGTTGTTGCTCCAAACAGCGATCTTTGTTCTGGAACCAGCCTCACGAGCGATTGCTTTGATCTCGATGGTTCCGTCATGAACTTCTGTTACCTCTGATTCAAACAGACGGATCACAAGCTCCGGATGGCTTCTGGAAACCATGATTTTTGGTCCCTTTGGTGTATCTTTTACTTCTACCACGTAGAGTTTGATACGCTCGTTGGTCTCATATGTTTCACCTTTAGTCATCTCGTTCTCTGTAAGAAGAGCATCGATCTTTCCAAGGTTAATGCTTGCGTTTCTTCCGACATATCTCTGGAAAACACCTGTGATAATGTCACGCTCTTTCTCATAATAATGAGAATAGAGAGCTTTACGCTCCTCCTCACGGATCTTCTGAAGGATTACGTTCTTTGCGTTCTGTGTTGCAATACGTCCGAACTCTTTGGATTTGATCTCAACAGGAACAATATCTCCAAGATCGTAACGTCCGTCTTTCATCTTTGCATCCACAAGGCTGATCTGAAGAACAGAATCCTCTACCACCTCAACAACTTCCTTCTCTGCGAAAACAGAAAACTCACCTGTCTCGGAATTGATGTTAACTTTTACATTGTCTGCTTTTCCGAAATGATTCTTGCACGCCTGAAGAAGAGACTGCTCAATCGCTTCTAAAAGAGTAGCCTTACTGATATTCTTCTCTTTCTCCAGAACATCCAGTGCTTCCATTAATTCTGTGTTCATTTTTTTATTGTCCTCCCGGTATAAAACCTATTAATTAAAAATCGAATGCCAGTCGGATCAAAGCCAGATCCGATTTCTGGAATACCATTGTTTCTCCATCTTCCATCTCGATTGTAACTGTAGTGTCATCATAAGCAGTCAGGATTCCGTAGAATTCCTTCTGTCTGTTGATACTTTTGTAGGTTCGGATCTCCAGCTCTTTTCCCATGCTGCGAATATAATCCTTTTCCTTTTTCAGCGGACGTCCCAGGCCCGGTGAACTGATCTCAAGGATATACGCATCCGGAATAAAATCATCTTTATCCAGCAAGTCGCTGAAGGCACGGCTTACGATCTCACAATCATCCACCGTAATTCCACCCTCTTTGTCAACATATGCCCGAAGATACCAGTTACTTCCTTCTTTGACATATTCCACATCCACCAGTTCGAAGTTGTTTGCTTCAATGATCGGCATCAGCATGGATTCTGCTTTCTTCTCGTATGCCTCTCTTTTGCTCATGTTTCCGCCTTTCTTTCACTCAGATACTAAAACCTTCAGCTACGGAGGGACTGCAGACTGCATTATCTCCCCAACTCTGAAAGGTCTCTTATTGATACAGCAAAGAAGAGTGGACCTGCGTCCACTCTTCAAATAAACCATAATTTAACGATACAAGTATAACACCCGTTTTTTCCGTTTGCAAGGGGGAAAAAGGAATGTATTACAGATTTTCCTGTGTGTCCTCTACCACCCTTGTGGCTGTATAGTCTTCCGGACTGCGGTTAAGGATCTCCATAAACTCCTCACCGGTAATGGTTTCCTTCTCATAAAGGAATTTTGCCAGCTCATGAAGCTTCGGCATATTGTCTCTGATCAGCTGCTCTGCTTTTGCATACTGTTCTTTCACCACATTGACAACCATGCTGTCAATCTGTCCTGCTGTGGACTCAGAGCATGCAAGTGTAGCATCGCCGCCCAGATATTTATTGGTTACGGTTTCAAGGGCAACCATACCGAATTCCTCGCTCATACCAAAACGGGTCACCATTGCACGGGCAAGTCTGGTTGCCTGCTCGATATCATTGGAAGCACCGGTGGTAATGGAGTGGAATACCAGATCCTCCGCAACACGTCCGCCGGTGAATGTTGCGATCCTGTTTTCCAGTTCGAACTTGGTCATCAGATTATGCTGTTCCTCATCCACCTGCATGGTGTAACCCAGTGCTCCGGAGGTTCTCGGAATGATGGTGATCTTTGTAACAGGTGCTGAATGTGTCTGCAGTGCAGCCACCAAAGCATGTCCTGTCTCATGATAAGATACGATCAGTTTCTCTTTATCTGTCAGGATCTTGTTCTTCTTCTGGTATCCTGCAATGACAACCTCTACGCTTTCCTCAAGATCTGACTGACAGACAAATTTTCTTCCGTCGCGCACTGCACGGAGAGCTGCCTCATTGATCATATTGGCAAGTTCAGCACCACTGGCACCTGAAGCCAGTCTAGCGATCGCATTGAAATCTACATTATCACTGATCTTGATCTGTTTTGCATGGAGACGAAGGATCTCCTCACGGCCGATCAGGTCAGGCAGTTCTACAGGAACACGGCGGTCAAATCGACCCGGACGAAGCAGGGCCGGATCCAGTGAATCAGGTCTGTTGGTAGCAGCCAGGATGATAACACCCTTCTTACCATCAAATCCGTCCATCTCTGCAAGCAGCTGGTTCAGGGTCTGCTCTCTCTCGTCATTACCTGAGAAACCGCTTCCGTCTCGCTTTTTACCTACCGTATCAATCTCATCGATAAAGACGATACAAGGAGCTTTTTCATTGGCCTGTTTAAAGAGGTCACGAACCTTGGCAGCTCCCATACCTACAAACATCTCAACAAATTCAGAACCGGAGATAGAGAAGAACGGAACATCTGCCTCACCGGCAACAGCCTTTGCCAGCAGGGTTTTTCCTGTTCCCGGAGGGCCCACAAGAAGTGCTCCCTTCGGCATCTTTGCACCGATCTCTGCATATTTGCCCGGATTATGAAGAAAATCTACAATCTCCTGCAGCAGTTCCTTTGCCTCATCCTCACCGGCAACATCAGAAAACTTGATTCCGGTCTCAGACTGCACATACACTTTTGCATTGCTCTTTCCGAAGCTCATGGCATTGCCGAATCCGTCTCCCATTCTCTTGGTCATGCCACGCATCATCAGACGTCCCAGCAACATGAAGATTGCAAGCGGAAGGATCCAGTTAACGATCAGTGTCGTCAGCATGGATGCCTGCTGAATGATCGGAGACTCGAACTCATGGATTCCAGCCTCAATAAGGCGATCCACCAGTTTATAATCATCCATCATACCGGTCTTATAATACTGCTCCGGATCTGCTGTATCTCCGAATGTGATCACCTGCTTTTCGCGGTCAATGGAAACCTCTTTGATCTTGTGATCGTTCAGCATCTGGATGAACTCACCGTAATTTGTCTTTTTTACGGCCGGAGAAGTCATTCTCGGAACCAGTACCATGTTCAGAACAACAAGTGCGATCACAGCAATGGTATACCAGATGATCAGAGGTTTTTTGGTTGGTTTTACTTCTTTCATATAGTGTGTTTACACCTCCTCATTGGTGTTTCATATCTTGCTATTATGCTGCCGGCATCGACTCTAGTCAAGCGAATGCAGAATAATATAAGGATTTTCACAGATTTTTCAGAATTTGACGTTCTGTGATCCGTATCAGCATCGCCTCATCAGGATCAGCAGTTTCAAAGATCACAGCACCAACATATACTTCTTTAGAATTTGCGGATTGTGTCGGTCTCTTCCTCACCTGTATTCTCAATGGCTTTGATCTCTACATTGTAGCCAACCTTGTCATTGACCTTAACATAGACAATATCGCCCACCTTATGTCCCATCAGGGCAGATCCCAGCGGAGACTCGGAGGTGATCAGACCATTGAGGGAATTTCCTCTGATGGTGGTCACGATTTTATATTCTTCCGTCTCCTCTTCATCCTCCACAAGAATGGTCACTCTCTTATTCAGGCCAACCTCATCCTCTTTAGATTTGTCCTCCACGATGATGGCTGTCTTGATCATTGCCTCCAGGTAGCGGATACGGCTCTCATTGATATTCTTTTCTCTCTTAGCCGCATAATATTCAAAGTTCTCACTAAGGTCTCCCTGGGCTCTCGCTTCTTTTACAGCCTCAATGGCAGCCTTGCGGACCACCAGTTTGCGGTGATCGATCTCTTCCTGCATCTTATCAATATCACTCTGTGTCAGTTTATCATGCATTGTTTTTTCTCCTATAATATATGAATGGGAATATATTTATTCCGGCAGT